>JAUIJR010000141.1 GCA_030431075.1 Polyangia bacterium
ATGCCCGACCACATCGCCTTGTCGGCGTTTTGGATCTCGCTGTCGTACTCGTCTTTGGGCTTCACCTTGGCCAGCAGCTTCTTGCCCTTTTTGTGGCGCTCCTCGCAGTAGGCCGCTTCCTTCTTGGTCGTGAAGGCAGCTGCCTGCGTCTCACGCAGGACCTGCACCAGAGCGTCACGGTCCCCCATTTTTCCCTGGCAGTAGCTACCGACGTAGCCATCGAGGGAGCGGTCGATTTGCTCCGGACCCATCTGCGCCATGCTCGTCTTCTCGAGTGCCTTGCGCGCCTGCTCTTTGCCGGCGTCGCACTTCCCGGAAAGCATCACGCACATCGCCCGGTTGAGCGCGAAGGGCGAGGACGAATCCGTGGACTTGGCCTTGGGGTTGAGCTTGTCGTGCGCGTCGAGTTCTTTGAGACAGCCCTTGCCATCCCGGGAGTTCAGCTTGGTGGTGGCGGCCTCGATCCGCGCGGCCGCCTCCTCCGACATCTCCATCTTCGCGGTCACCACCGCGGCCGCCGTCACCGACTCCGGGCTGTCCGGGGCCGCGATGGCCTCGGCTTCGGGGCTGGTGCCCGGGCGGATCTCGCGGAGGCTCAGGCGAATGGGCGCCTTGCAGCCCGAGATCTCGGTCGCGGAGTCCGAGCTGCACACGGCCAGGTCGCCGCCTTTTTTCTCGGCCGAGCGTCCGCTCGACTTTTTGGCGCCCGCACCAAAGCCGTAGGCGCTCGCGCCGGCTTCCATGTTCATCTCGTTGGCCGAGCCCAAGGCGAAGGCGCCGAGGTTGTAGCCGTAGACGAAGTGGGTGGCCTCGTCGCAGCCGTAGCGGCCCTCGAGGTCGGCTTCGTAGACCGCATCGCGCGAGGCGTTGCGGGTGCCGGCCACGTAGTACTCCATGTGGAAGCGCTCACCGCCGCTCACGCGCCCGCCCAAGCTCGCTTGGCTCAAGGGCAGCTTGGCGTAGAGCTCGCCTTCGTTGTGGATGTCGATGGTCTCGAGCTGTCCGGTCGTCCACTCGACCGGCTTGTAGGCGCCCTGCTCGCCGCGGATGCTGTCGTTCTTGCACTCGTCGAGCACGCGCAAGTTGCAGCCCTCGTACTTGACGAACACGATGTCGCTCGCGGCCAGGCTCTCGAAGCTCGACATGTCGGTCGCGTCCCACTCGACGATGAAGGGACGCTTGTGGTCGTCGGGGTTGCACTTGTTTTGGCCGGCGAAGGTGTCGTCCATCAGACGGCTTTGACCCGAGTCGCGCAGGCCCGCCGTCTGCTGCATCTTGCAGCCGGCGAAGGTGCCGACGGCACCGGCGAGACCGAGCATCAAAATACGAGGAGCGATCGACATGAGGCGGCGAGGCTAACGGGGCCCTCGCGCCAAGCCAAGCCACATTCCGATGGAAGTTCGCCCACGCCAAAGCGGCCGCGCTCCCGCCGCGAAGGTCACAAAGGCCACATCGGGGCGCCTGGCTGGGCCCCGCGGCGAGAGTCGTCCCCCGGCGCGAAAGCGGGGCCACGAGCGCGATAAACTCTGCGTATGGCTTATCCGAAACTTCGCCGGCGCGTCGAGACGCGAAGGCGCCGGCCGAGGGTGGCGGGACTCGCTGTCGCCTTGCTCTTGGTGTGGGCACCGGCCTGCGGGCCCGATGCCACGGGCGTGCTCGACGATTCCACCAGCCAAAGCAGCGGCAGCTCGAGCAGCGAGACCAGTGACGACAGCAGTGACGACACCAGCAGCGAGACCGGTGAGGACGAGAGCAGCACCGGCGGCGAGTACTGCGGCGGCGCGGAGATCTTCTCGCGCCCCATCCCCCTTCGCGTCGTGTGGGTCGTCGACAACTCGGCGTCGACCTTGACCCCCTACGACCACGATCTGGATCCGGCGACGCCCGAGCTCACGCCGCGCGAGCGCATCGACACTTTCGCCAGCTGGTTCTTCGAGCGCTACCCCGGCCCCGACGGCTGCCACCCCTTGGCTCCCGGGCTGGTGTGGGCGCCGGCCGGCTCGGCCGGAGAGCCACCGGCGTCGACGGCATGCAGTGTCGACGCCGCCACGGTCGCGCCGGACGTCGACAGCCAAGCGCCCTTCGACACGGCCTGGGCCGCACGCCCGCCGGCCGGCGGCGCCGTCGCCTTGGCCGATGCCTATGCGATGGCCGTCAACAGCTTCGGCGGCGTGCCCGAGTGGGAGCAGCCGGTCATCGTCGTGCTCACCGGATCTCCGCCGGCGTGTGGCGTCGGTGACAGCGAGACCCTGGATGCGCGCCTCTTTCAACGCATGAACGACGCCTGGAACGACCAGGGGATCCAATCGGTGGTCCTGCGCGCCGGGCCCCAAGCGCTGGGCACCTCGAGCGAGGTCGACGGGGTCCCGGACGGCGTCGACCTCGCCTTGTACTGGGCGAGCTTGCAAAGCGTGATCGGGAGCTGGCACCTCGATGTCGGCGAGCAGTCGATGATCCAAGGCCTCTTCGACCAGGCGTCTCCGAGCTACGGCGACTGCAGCTACGACCTGAGCGTGGCTCCCAACTCGCCGCCGAGCTCGCCCGACTTGGTGGACATCGTCGGGGTCAACGGCGTGGCCTTCGAAAAGCTCGAGCTCGACCTCGAGGCCTGCGACGCCCTCACCGACGGCGCCGGCTGGATCTGGGAAGAGGCGCCCAAGGTCATCCGCCTGTGTGGCGCCGCGTGTGCCGCGACCCAGTGCGAAGCGCAAAACCCCTGGCCCGACAACGCGGTCGAAGTCGAAGTGCCCTACTTGTGTGAGTGAGGGCGGTGCTGGCCCTTCGGGTGGCGCGTCCGGCCATGGACGCCCCTCCCCTTCGCGCCCATGCTCTGCGCCGTGCTCCTCGAGCCCGACATGCGGTCGATCCCGGCCGGGCGCATCACCTTGCGCGACGAAGCGAAGCGCCGCGACCACCCGGTCAAGCTCGCGGCCTTCGAGATGGCGGCGCACCCGGTGAGCGAGGCGCAGTGGGCCGCCGTGACGGGCGAAGGTCCCTCGAGCGAACTTCCCAAGGTCGAGGTGAGCTGGTCGGAGGCGGTGGCCTTTTGCAACGCGCTGTCGCAGGCCGCGGGCCTGCGCCCGGTCTACCGCCTGGACCCGGACCCCGAGGCACGCGCGACCGCGGTCGACGCGAGGGCCGACGGCTATCGCCTCCCCCGCGAGGCCGAGTGGGAGTACGCCTGCCGCGCGGGCTCGAACGAAGTGCGCCATGGCGAGCTCGACGCGATCGCCTGGCATCGCGGCAACGCCGGCGAGCGACGACAGCCCGTCGGCCAGCTCGCCCCGAACGCCTGGGGCTTGTTCGACACGATCGGCAACGTCTGGGAGTGGTGCTGGGACATCTACGACCCCGAGGTCTACGGCGCCTACCGTGTCTTTCGCGGCGGCGGCTTCGCCGACTTGCCCCACAGCCTGCGCGCCTCGTGCCGTCGCAAGAGCCACCCGAGCTTTCGCATCGACGACCTGGGCTTTCGCGTCGCGCGATCGTTGGGCTGAGGCCCCACGAAAAAACGGGGCCCCCTTCGGGACCCCGCGTTTTCCATTCTCGGCGACTTGGCTCAGGCGCTTCGGCTCAGGCCCCGGCGAAGAGGCTCTCGTCGAGGCAGCTCTCGTCGCCCGACTGGATGGTCTTGGCCAAGCTCACCGCGCGCGGGAGGATGTGCGCGATGTAGAAGTCGAGGTTCAAGGCCTTGCCCTTGAGGTAGGGGGTCTCCTTGTCGGCCGCGGCGAGTTCCTTGGCCACGAGCGCTTGGTCGAGGGCCTCGATGCCCATCTGCGTGTAGCCCAGCGCCTGCATGAAGGGCACGGCGTAGAGCATGGCCGCGTCGATCTTGCCCGACTGGCCCACGCCGCCGATGTGCATGGCCGAAGCGCCGACCGCGTTGACGGCCTTCTCGAGGGCCTTGCCCTGCGCTTCGAAGCCGTTCTCCTTGGCGCGACCGATGAAGGCCTGCATGTCCTGCATCCAGTCCATGAAGAGCTTGCCGCCACCGATCCGCATCTTGCGGCCCATGAGGTCGAGGGCCTGGATGCCGTTGGTGCCCTCGTAGATCGACTGGATCTTGGCGTCGCGGACCACCTGCTCGATCGGGAACTCGCCCGTGTAGCCGTAGCCGCCGTAGATCTGTACGCCGGTCACGGCGACGTCGAAGCCGAGGTCCGTGCACATGGACTTCACCACCGGCACCAGCAGGTCCACGCGGCCGTGGTACTTCTGGCGCTCGGCTTCGTCCTCGGTGCCCTCCGAGAGGTCGTACCAAAGGGCCATGCGGTAGGTCATCGCGCGCATGGTCTCGGTGAGGACCTTTTGGGTCATGAGCATGCGGCGCACGTCGGCGTGCTGCACGATGGGGACGCTCTTGGCGTCGGGGTTGCGAATGTCCTTGAGGGGCACGCCCTGCACGCGCTCTTGGGCGTAGTAGCGCGAGTACTGAAAGGCCGAGCTGGCGGCGGCCAGACCCTGCACGCCGACGCCGATGCGGGCCTCGTTCATCATGTGGAACATCAAGGACATGCCCTCGCGCTCCTTGCCGATGAGGTAGCCGACGCACTCGCCTTTTTGGCCGAAGCCCACGGTGCAGGTGGCCGAGCCGTTGATGCCCATCTTGTGCTCGATGCCCAGCACGTAGGCGCCGTTGCGCTCGCCTTGGGCCAGCGACTCGAAGTCGAAGCGGTACTTGGGGACCAAAAAGAGGCTCAGGCCCTTGGTGCCATTGGGCGAGTCGGGGGTGCGGGCCAACACCAGGTGCATGATGTTGGAGACCAGGTCGTGGTCGCCGCCCGAGATGAAGATCTTCTCGCCTTCGATGGTGTACTCGCCGGGGTTGCCGGTGGGCGTGGCCTTGGCGCGGTTGTCACCGACCGAAGATCCGGCGCCCGACTCGGTCAAGCACATGGTGCCGCCCCACTCGCCGACGAACATCTTCTCGGCGACCTTGCTGCGGTAGGTCTCGTCGCCGAACTCGTTGATGACGCGCGCGGCCGCGGCGGCCAAGCCCGCGTACATCATGAACGCGAAGGCGGCGCCCGAGAACATCTCTTGGAGCACGACGCCCATGGTCGAGGGCATGCCGGCGCCACCGAGCTCGGGGGCGGCTCGCGGCGCGACCCAGCCGCCCTCTTTCATCGCCTCCCAGGCTTCTTTGTAGCCCTTGGGCGTAGTGACTCCGCCTTCGCCGTCGAAGTGGCAGCCCTCGCGATCGCCAGGGCCGTTGATCGGGTGCAGCACGTCGGTGGCGACCTTGTAGCCCTCTTCGATCGTCGCCTTGTAGACGTCCTTGTCGAGGTCGGCGTAGTCCGGGACCTTGCCGAGCATCTCGTCCATCTTCAGCTGCGAAAAGAGCGTGAAGTGGCAATCTTCCAAGTCGAAGGTGAAGGTCGTGCTGCTCACGAAACCGTGTTTACTGCGCATCTGGGCCCTGGGCCAAGTCCCCCCATAAACACCGGCTTTTCGGCCGCTTCTGCCCCGATCCAGGCCAGCGGACTTTGCGCACATCCGCAGAACGGCGTTCCTTGTGCCCCGGCGGGGCGCCCGCCTCTCGCCCCGCTCAGCGCTGGGCGACGTGAAGCACGAGCCAGGTCGCGTAGGCGAGGTAGGCCGCGACCAGGGTCGTTCCGCCGACGCGGCCCAGCCTCTTGGCGCGCAAGCCCAAAAAGCCCAGCACCACCAGCAGCGCCGTCATCCCCACCATCACCGGGTAGTCGCGCGAGATGATCGCGGGGTCGACCTCCCCCGGCGCCATGAAGGCCGGAAAGGGCAAGACGAGCAGCAAGTTGAAGACGTTCGAGCCGAGCACGTTGCCGACGGCCAAGGCGTGCTCGCGCTTGAGGGCGGCGGCGATCGAGGCGGCGATCTCGGGGAGGCTCGTCCCGATGGCGACGATGGTCAGACCGATCACCAGCTCGCTGATACCGAGACCGCGGGCCGTCTCGACCGCGCCCCACACGATGCCGCGCGAGCCGCCGATCATCAGGGCCAAGCCCAAGGCGAACCACAAGCTCGAGGCCCGCATCGACAAGGTGGCCTCGTCGACGTCCTCTTGATCTCCGCGCTGTCGCCAACTGCGCCAGGCAACGAAGCCGATGCCCGCGAGCAAGCCGATGCCGTCGAGGTGATCGAGGCGATGGTCGACGAACATCAAGGCGTACACGCCCATCAGCCCCAGCAAGAAGGGGAACTCGCGCTTGACCAGGGCCGGCTGCAAGGGGATCGGGGCCACCAAGGCGGTGATGCCCAAGACCAGGCCGAGGTTGCTGATGTTCGATCCGATGGCGTTGCCGATAGCGATGGGTGCGTCGCCGTCACTCGCGGCCATGGCCGAGACCAGCATCTCGGGCGCCGAAGTTCCGACGCCGACGACGACCATGCCCACCATCAGCGGGCTCATCCCCAAACGCAGCGCGATGTTCTTCGCCCCGAGCACGAAGCGGTCGGCCCCCAGCACGAGCGCCACGAAGCCGGCCACGATGGCCGCCACCGGCAAGGCGAAGCCGCCGGGGTCATTGCTCAGGGCTTCGGCCAGGGCCACGGGCCGCGAGGATACGCCCTCGGCCTCGAGGGCGCCTCTTTCGCATGTGGCGGGCCTTTGTTATGCACGCAACACGGTGGAGCTACGCCCGCAGCCCAGCTTGGACCTCTCCGTCGTGGTCCCCGTCTTCGACGAGGCCGAAAGCCTCGAGACCTTGCACCGCGAGTTGCGCGCGGTCCTCGACGGCATGGGACGGAGCTTCGAGCTGCTCTTCGTCAACGACGGCAGCCGCGACGGGTCGGATGCGCGCCTCGACGCGCTGGCCGCCGCGGATCCACGGGTGCGGGTCGTCCACCTACGACGCAACTTCGGCAAGTCCTCGGCCCTCGCCGCCGGCTTCGACCGCGTCCGCGGACGCTTCGTCATCACCTTGGACGCCGACTTGCAAGACGACCCCGCGATGATCCCCGACTTCATCGTCGGCCTCGAGCAAGGCGCCGACTTGGTGAGCGGCTGGAAAAAGACGCGCCACGATCCGATCACCAAGACCCTCCCCTCGCGCTTGTTCAACGCGGTGGTGCGGCGCAGCTCGGGCATCCCCCTGCACGACTTCAACTGTGGCTTCAAGGCCTATCGCGTCGAGTGCCTGCGCGAGCTCGAGGTCTATGGCGGCTTGCACCGCTACTTGCCGGTGCTGGCCGGTGCGCGGGGCTTTCGCGTACGCGAGCTGGTGGTCACGCATCGCCCGCGGGTGCACGGTCGCAGTAAATACGGCTTCGGCCGCTTTTTCGCCGGTCTCTTCGACCTGCTGACCGTCTTGTTGGCGACGCGCTTTCGCACGCGCCCGCTGCACTTCTTCGGCGTCCCCGGTCTGCTCCTCGGCATCTTGGGCGTGGGCATCCTCGTCTACCTGACGGTCTTGTGGTTCATGGGCGAGGCCATCGGCACCCGCCCGCTGCTGACCTTGGGCGTGCTGTTGACCATCACCTCGGCGCAGTTCATCGGCATGGGCCTGCTCGGTGAGCTGCTGGTTCGTAGTACGGTGGAGTCGCGCGAGGTCTACTCGGTCGCGCGCGAGGTCGAGTCGCCCCCGCTCGCCGACGACGAAAGCGCCCCCCCCGAGGAGATGCGAGCATGAGTGCGCACGGCAACCGGCAAAAGCACGAGAGTCGCAACCCGATCCAACGGGCCCTGATCTCGCGCTTTCACGAGCAGGTGGTGGCGATGGTGAAGCGAGCGCAGCCCCGACGCGTGCTCGACGTGGGCTGCGGCGAGGGCTACACCCTGCGCGCGCTGGTCGAAGCGGGGGTCAAAGCCGAGCTGCACGGCGTGGACCAAAACGCCGGCGCCGTGGCCGAAGCGCGCAGCCGACTCGGCGACCACGCGACCTTGCGCACCATGGATGCCCGCGAGCTCGAGGCGCGCGAGGACAGCTTCGACCTGGTCATGATGCTCGAGGTACTCGAGCACCTCGAATCCCCGGAGGCGATGCTGGCGATGCTGGGCCGCCTCTCCTCGCGCCACGTACTGCTCAGCGTGCCGCACGAGCCCTTTTTTCGGGGGCTGAATTTCATGCGCGGCAAGCACCTACGCGCGTGGGGCAACGACCCGGAGCACCTCCAGCACTGGGGTCGGCGCGAGTTCATCGACTGGGTCTCCACCCGTTTTCGGGTCCTCGACGCCCCCTGGGTCCCGCCGTGGACTTTGGTCTTGGCCGAGAACATCTACTGAGACCTGGCCCCGCGTGGCGCTTGGGCGTACCTTGAGCCCGCGCATGGGCTTTTTGGTCGCCAAGGTCGTCCACTTCGTCGGCGTGATCAGCTGGTTCGCGGGCTTGTTCTACATCGTCCGCTTGTTCATCTATCACGCCGAGGCCGGCCAGCGAGACGACCCGAAAGAGCGCGACCTGCTGCAAGCCCAGCTCGAGCTGATGGCCGCGCGCTTGTGGAAGATCATCACCGTCCCCGCGATGCTGCTGACCTTTGCCGGGGGGCTCACGATGGTCTTCATGCTCCCGGCCATCGGCGCCTGGCTGCACGTGAAGTTCGCCTTGCTCGCGGCCTTGGTGCTCTACACCCTGCAGTGCGGTCGACTGCGCAAGCAGCAGCTGCGCCGCGCGTGCGACTGGGGCTCGGGCAAGCTGCGCATGTGGAACGAGGTCGCCACCTTGTTGATGGTGGCCATCGTCGCGGTGGCCGTGATGAAGACGGCCATGAGCGCGCTGTGGGGCGCGCTGAGCATGGCCGTCTTGGGCGTCGTCTTGATGCTGGGGATTCGGCTCTACGCCAAGCTTCGCCGGGCGTGAGCCTCGGCTCAGCCGAGTCGCTCGAACTCGACCCAAAAGGTCGCGCCGTGTCCGAGCTCGGAGTCGACCCCGATGCTGCCGCCCATGCGCTCGACGAAGGCGCGTGCGATGGCCAAGCCCAAGCCCGTTCCGGTCTGCTCGCGAGTGCTGCTGGCGTCCGTGCGCTCGAAGGCCTCGAAGATCCGCGCCTGATCGGTCGGGGCGATGCCCGGTCCCTGGTCGCGGACTTCGGCCCGCACCCGATTTCCCTCCGTCCGGATCTCGACGACCACCACGCCCTCGGGCGGCGAGTACTTCATCGCGTTCGACATCAGGTTCGTCAGCACCTGCCCCAGGCGCTCGCCGTCGACGAAGACCATGTCGCGCTCGCCCGGCGCCCGCACCTCGATGCTGACCCCCGGACGGTAGGTGGCCAGGCGCGCCGCCGCGTCCGTACAGGCCTTGTGCAGGCGCACCGTGGACATGGTCATGTCGATGGCGCGGCCCGAGCGGATTCGCTGCAAGTCCAAGAGGTCATCGACCAAGGCACCGAGTCGCTCGCTGTTGCGTTGGGCGATGTCGAGGAGTTCGGCCTGCTTTACGGGCTTCTCGCCCAGCACGCCGGCCGTGAGCAGCGACAAGGCGCCTCGGATCGAGGTCAGGGGCGTGCGCAGCTCGTGCGAGACGGTCGAGACGAACTGGTCCTTGAGGCCCTCGGTCGCCTTGCGCGGCCCGATGTCGCGGATTGAACCGGCCACGCGCGCGACCTTTCCCGTCGGCTCGCGCACCGGTGCGGCGCGCATCTGCACCCAGCGCGCGGCCCCGGCCGCACCGACGAGTCGTAGCTCGACGTCGATCGGACGCCCGCCCTGCAAGAGATCGTAGACGGCCCGTCGAGCGATCTCGACGTCCTCGGGATCGACCTGAGCCTCGTCCAAGGGGCCCGAGCCGTCGCGCTTGGCCTCGGCCGTGAAGCCGAGCAAGCCGAGGTAGCGCCCCGAGTAGTAGGTCTCGCCCCGCTCGATGTCCCAGTCGAAGAGGCCATCGCTGGTGCCCTCGGCGATGCGTTGCAACAAGCGGCGCTCTTCGTCGAGCTCCTCCTCGATGGCCTCGCGGTTGCGCTCGAAGACCATGGCCGCACCGTACAAGCCCGTGATCAAGACGATCAGCGCCAAGCCGCGGACCAAGGTGAGGTGATCCGGCGCGGTGGGCATCGCATCGGCGAAGAACATCAAGCTGCCGACGCCGAGCAGGGAGACGGCAGCCAGCAAGGCCCCGGCGATGCGTCCGGCCGCGAAGGTGGCCACCACGGGACACATGGCCAAGGCCAGCAAGATCGGACTGTCGACGCCCGCCAAGGCCGAGGCGGTGAGGGTGCAGCCGACGCAAAATCCGGTCCCGAGCATGGTGACGGTGAGTCGGATCCGCCGGGTGAGTCGCAAGACGAGGGGGGTCGAAAAGCAGATGACGGCCGTCACCAGCAGCCATCGACGCGCTCCCGGCAGCACGCCCAGCTGCTGCTCGCGCAAGAGCGCCCCCACCACGAGCGCGGCCCCGATCGCCCAGGCCAACAAGACGAGCCCGACGGCCCGGCCGACGTACTCCGCGTCCTCGCGCCGCGCGGGCGGCACGGCCCACTGCAGCCAGGCGTGGCGGGGCGAGCCATCGTGCCGGGACACCGGCACATCTTAGACGAATTGGGCTCCGCGGCTGCCGCGAAAGCTCGAAGGTCCGCGCGGACGCTCAGGCCCCGTCGCCCCCGATGGCCCAGCGCTCGTGCCCCTCGCCCGTCCACACCAAGAGGTACTCGAAGGCGCCTTCGTAGTAGCTGAGGGTGAAGATCAGGTGTTGTGGGCCCTCGGGCGAGAAGCGCACCCACCCCTGAAGCTCGATGGCATCCAAGGACAGTCGCGGTTCGAGCAACCACTCCAACAGCGCGCCTTTGTCGTCGAGCAAGGCCAAGGCCGCGAGCTGCCCCTCGTCGTCGGTCTCTCCGGCTTCGAGCACTTGGTTGACCGCGACGATGCGCCGACCGTGGCCGAATCGGCCTTCCACCGCATGGACGACCGTCGGCCCGTGCTCACCTGGCGGTCGGATGCCGTCGATGGCCGCGCGCATCGACGCCGGCAAGCTCACGCCTTCGTTCGACTCTCGTTCATCGAAGCCCAGCCATTCGACCTCGCCGAACTCGGGCGCCTCGCCGACGACGATGAGGCTGGCCCCCGCAGGGACGCCCGCGAGTCGTGCCTCGAGCCAGGTATCGTCGGCCCCCCCGATGATCTCGAAGCCCGCGAGCTCGATGGTCGTCACCTTCGACCCCTCGACGGCCACCCAGGGGCCACGCCGCAGCCACCCGGGCACAGCCGGAGCATCCGCCGCGAGCTTTTCGCGGCCCGCCTCGTACTCCACGTACAGTGCGTCCCAGGCCTCGGGCTCGAGGTCGTGCAGGTTCACCGAGGTGATGCCTTCGTAGCTCGCCCCGGCGAAATAGAAATGGCGCGGCACCCCGGCGACGCCGTGCTCGGCCTCGTGGCCCTCGGGGGCCGCGAGCGGCTTTTCCGGCGCGAGCTTCGCGGACGCGTCGGGCTTCGCGTCGGCGTCCGTGGCGGGCGCCCTCACCTCGACCGTCGGAGCCGGAGGTGGCGCGGCGGCGCGCTGCGTGCACCCCGATCCGAGGAGTCCGGCGAGTCCCATCCAGCCCAGGTACGGACGCATGCCCCGAGTCTACTCCCTATAACTGGCCCGCACGCTCGGCTCGAGCTGTGCGCCCTCGATCAGCGCGCCTCGCTCGTCGATCATGGCGATCAAGTCGAACACCGAGCCGGCGAGCGCCGCATCGAGCAGGTCTTCAGCCGAG
>JAUIJR010000676.1 GCA_030431075.1 Polyangia bacterium
ATCTCGGCACCATCTATCGGCCGCGCGCCCAAGGCGGCCAGATCCGGGCAATCGGCACGCTGGCCTTTCAGGTGGTCTCGGTCAAAGACTTCCTCGGCGGCGAGCTCGCGCACTCCTTGTTCTACGACTTCGGCGTGCTCACCCAGTTCTGGCAGCAGGTGCAGCTGCCCCGGGACTACCGCCACAGCATCGGCATCAACGCCCTCAAGTGGGACATCAAGCTGGTGACCTTGGCCCTCGGCTACGCGTGGTTGATCCCCACGCGCGGCAACATCGGACCCACCGACGACCCCAACGGTCGCGTGGTCTTCGATGTCGGCATCACCTTTTGATGCCGACGGGCGACATCTCTACTTGGGCGGCGGCGGCGGAGCCACGATGGCGCGACCGGCCTCTTGCTCTTTGGCCGTCGGCTCGCGCACGGAGATGATCTTCACCGACATGCTCAAGGTCTTGCCCGTAAGCGGGTGCATCATCTTGGTGACCACCTCGTCGCCTTCGACCGCCTTGACCTTGAGCACGATCGTCTGCCCGCCCGGGGCGCCGGCCTCGAAGCTGCTGCCCACCGGCGGCGCCTGAGCGCCCGGAAATTCTTTGATGTTGATGCGCTTTTCGGGCGCGGCCTCTTCGGTCCCGAAGGCCTCGGCCGGAGGCAGCTCGAAGGTCTTTTCTTCGCCCTCGCCGAGCCCGTCGAGATTCTTGTCCACGCCCGGCAACATCGTGCCTTTGCCATGCATGAAGCTGACGGGACCCGAGATGTCCGAGCTCTCGACGATCTCACCATCGGCGGTGCAAAGGTCGAAGCTCATCGTCACGATCTTTCCAGGGGCGACGCTCATCGCCATGGAGTGTACCGAACCGCGGCTGGGCCCGTCGACGCGAGCGGACTCACTCGGTGACGACGACCGCACTTGCGCGGGCCGCGTCATCTCCCTCGAGAAAGGCGGAATGCCAGCCTTCCGGGAGCGAGGGCGACAAGAATCCGAACAACCAGCGGGCGTCGGCGGGTGAGAGATTCACGCACCCGTGACTGCGCACGAGGCCGAACCCGCCGTGCCAAAAGGCGCCGTGCAAGGCGACGTTGTTCGAAAAGTATTGCGTCCACGGCACGTCCTCGATCGAATAAGCCTCGTCTTCGACGGGCTGATCGCGCATCGAGGTGACGACGTGCTTGGACTGGATCCGAAACACGCCGACGGGTGTCATCCCTGACTCTTTGCCCGTCGAGACCAAAGTCGCAAAGACGGGACGCGTCCCGATGTAGGCCACCAAGACCTGCTCGGAGAGGTCCACGTGCACCCAGTGCTCGTCGCCGCCGATGCCGGGCGGTTTTTTGATCTTCGACGCCCGCCCGACCGCGTAGGCCCGCAGGTGATTGCCCTCGGCGTCGACATAGTAGTCGTAGTCGCCGATGCGA
Source organism: Polyangia bacterium (assembly GCA_030431075.1). Lineage (GTDB taxonomy): Bacteria > Myxococcota_A > Polyangia > Nannocystales > Nannocystaceae > JAUIJR01. The sequence goes on from JAUIJR010000676.1 coordinate 1,418, forward strand.
ATCTTCCGTTCGAAAGGCCAGGTCTCCCGCCGCTCCGGCTGGATATCGGTCTTGATCATGATGCCGCTGTTTTCGGCCTCTCGGGTCTCGAGGGGCATCGAGCGGGTGATGAAGTGCAGCGGCAGGTCCTCTTTGCCGTTGGGCAAGAGCACCCCGCGAAAGTCGCTGCCGTCGCGTTTTTCGAGCTGGTACTTGCGCGCGTAGACCCCACGGTTGGTCTTCATGAAGCGTCGCTGCGAACGCAGGTGCTCGCTGGCCACGGTCACGTAGTAGCCGGCGTTGAGGTACTCCTTGACCACCGCCGGCACCTCGGAGGGGCGCTGCGCCGGGTGGGTCGGCATGGGCTCACGACCCTTCTCGGCGAGCCAGGCCTTGGCCGCGGCGTCGGCCCGGTCCTGCTCTTCGAAGCTGGGCAGGCGGTGAAAAAAGGGGGTGCCGTCGTGGTTGACCCGCCAGTAGTCCAGCGGCATCGGCTCGTCGATGTTCACGCCCCCGATGTCGATGGCCCCGTCGTCGGGCGGATCGTCTTTGACCTCGAGGCCCGCGTTGGTGCAGACCCAACCGCGCGGCCAGATCTCGTTCCAGCCCTTGGAGCAGCCGCCGCCGCCGGCCTTCTCGGCCTTGACCCGTACGCGCGTTCCCGCGCGAAGAAGGCCCACGCGCGCGGCGTCGTCGTCGGGGCTCAGGCGCACGGTCACCGCGCCCGAGGTGACCAGGCCATGCTTGGGGTACTCGCTCTCCTCTT
>JAUIJR010000677.1 GCA_030431075.1 Polyangia bacterium
CCAACGCCTGCGCGCCCGGCCACCTGTGCATCAACGGCAGTCGCGTGCCGGAGCCGGGCTGCGCAGAGACGCAAAAGTGCTGCTCGCCGCTGTGCGACCTCGCCGATCCCACGAGCTGCCCGGGCAACGATCAGATCTGCGTCGGCTTGGAGCCCAGCTTGAACATCGGCGCCGACTGGGCGAACGTCGGAATGTGCGCGCTGCCGCAATGAAGGCTCTGGCCGGTTTCATCTTCTGCGGCCAGCTCTCGTCTTGTCTCGTCCCTCAACCCGAGGACGAGACCGGGAGCGAGTCGGAAGCTTCGAGCGACGAGACGAGCGAGACGAGCGAGACGGGTGAGACGGGCGAGACTGGCGCTCCGGTCGGTTGCGGATGGGACCTCGACGCGGCTTGGTACGCGTGTGGCTTCGAAGGGGAGGACCCTTCGGGTGTCGCGCCGCGGGCCTGCACAGCGACCTACATGGCGGGGGACCCCTGTCCGAACGCGCTGCTCTTGGGCTGTTGCGACGGCGAGGACCGCCTTTGGTACTGCGCCGACGATGAGGACGCGGGCGTCGTCGTCCGCGTCGAGAGCTGCGGCTGAGTCGCGCGGGCTCAGCCGATGATCATGTCTTCGCTGGGCCGCGAGCGCCCTTCGGCGAAGCGCAGCGGATCCCAACGTTCAAAGCAGGGGGCGCGCTCGTCGGTGAACAGCCAGCGCGCGAGCAGCTCGCCGACGACCGGCGCGATCATGAAGCCGTGCCCCGTAAAGCCGCACAGCTGCCACAGCTGCGGGTGACCGGGGGAGGGGCCGACGATCGGATCCCCGTCGGGGCTGATGTCGTAGGGGCCCGACCACTGGCGCAGCGGCGTCATCGTCCGCGCCCGCGGCAGCAAGGCGATGAGCTGGCGTGCGATGTGCGACAAGAAGCGGAGGCTGGAGCCGAGGTCGATGTCGGAGCTCTCGGGCTCGTGATCGTCGCGCATGGTGATGCCGGTGACGATCTCGCCGCGGGTGCTCTGCGAGAAGTACAAGCCGGACTCGAGGTCGACGACCAGCGGATCCAAGAAGGGTTTGATCGGCTCCGAGCTCAGGATCTCGTGGCGGTGCGGGTGGTTCGGCAGCTCGATGCCCAGGGCCGCGTTGATGCCGGCCGACCACGCGCCGGTCGCGTTGAGGACGCGGTCCGCTTCGATGCTGCGGCCGCCTTCGAGGTGCAGGCGGTAGCCCGAGGCGAGGGGCTCGATGCGTTCGACTTCGGTGTGCGTCTGCAAGCGAACGCCGAGCGCGCGAGCTTGCTGGGCGAAACCCCACACGAAGGGCCAGGGAAAGACCACGCCGTCGTCGGGGTTGTAGCTCGCGATGCGGACCTCGCGGGTGTCGAGCTCGGGCACCACGTCGAGCACCTGTCGGGCCGAGAGCAGGCGCGTGGGGGCGCCGACCATCTCGTGCAGCTCGACGTTGCGACGCAGGCGGGACTCGGCCTCTTCGTTGCGGGCCAAAAAGAGGTAGCCGCCTTGTCGAAACCACAAGTTGATGTCGAGCTCTTGGGCCAAGCCGCGGCAGATGTCGATGCTGCGCATCATGAGCGCGACGTTTTGGGCGTCGGCCCACTGCATGCGCAGCCCACCGCCGTTGCGACCCGAGGCGCCCGCGACCAGGTAGCTGCGCTCGAGCACCACGATCGAGGGGGGGCGTTTGCGGGCGCGGTGCAGCTTGGCCAGCTGGTAGGCCGTCGACAGGCCCATGATGCCCGCACCGATGATCACGAGCTCCGCCCGATCGGGCAGGGCGTCACGCACGGGGCTGGAGGCGGCCGCGTTCACTCGGCGGCTCCGTCACTTGCTTTCGGGTCGCCCTCGCTCGAGTCGTCCTCGCGGGCGGCCAACGCCGCAAAACTCACCGCTTCGAGCGGCGGTCGCGGTGTAAAGGGGGCCAAGGGCAGCTCGGCGTCGAGGCCCTGGGCCTGCATCCAGCGCGCGAGAGAGGCGAGGCACTCTCTGCCTTGGCAAGGTCCGGTGCCCAAACCCGTGTAGCGCTTGAGCTCCTCGACGCGCCGAAAGCCGAGCGAGAGCGCGTGCTCGAGCTCGTGCACGGTCACGTCCTCACATCGGCAGACGAAACAGCGGCGGGGCATCGTGGCTAGCCTTCCTCCGGGGCGCGCGTACGCCGATCGAGCAG
>JAUIJR010000678.1 GCA_030431075.1 Polyangia bacterium
CCCTTCGACCGTGCCCACGATCAGCGGGGCCGGGTCGAAGGGCGCGCCCCAAAAGCCGATCGCGTGAAAGATCAGGGCCTCGACGATGGTGAAGCCGAGCAAGGTCAGCAGCTTCGAAAACAGGTACGCGCGCTGGGCCAGGGGCGTCACCCGCAGGGCCATCAGCACGCCCTGGCTCTTTTCGAGCAGGACCAAAGAGGCGCCGAAAAAGAGGGTCGTTCCGCTCAGCGCGAAGAGGTACATCGCCGGGATGCCGGCCGCCGCGTGGTCGGGGCCGATGAGCAGGCGCGCGGCCATGCCCAAGGCGATCGCCACGCCGACGCCCACCGCGTACAGGCCGCTTTTGGCCTGGACGCGCAGGTCCAAGGCGAGGGTGGGGCCCAAAGGTGAGTGGGCGCGGCTCATCGAATCGACCTTCCCGTCACCTCGACGAAGACCGACTCCAAGCTCGCCTCTTGCGAGTGCACCGAGCGAAGGCCGGGCTCGCGTAAGGCGGCGAGGAAGGCCGGGTCGTCGGCGAGGCTCTCGAAGGCGAAGCTCTGGGTCTGCACGCCGTCGTCTGCGCTCCAGCGGACCTCGACCTCGCGGCGGCCGTGGGTGCGGCGCAGGGCCTCGGGGCTGTCGATGGCCGCGAGGCGCCCGTCGACGATGAAGGCCACGCGGTCGCAGACTTCTTCGGCCGTCTTCATGTCGTGCGTGGTCAGCACGACGGTGACCCCCTCGTCGCGGGCTTGGGCGATGAGCTCGCGGACGCGGACCACGTTGACCGGGTCGAGGCCGCTCGTCGGCTCGTCCAAGAACCAGATCCGCGGGCGGTGCAGCATGCTGCGTGCGAGGTTCAGGCGATTTTTCATGCCTTTGGAGAAGTCGCCGACGGGCTTGTCGATCGCGTCTTCGAGACCGACCAGCGCCATGACCTCCTCGGGACTGCGGGCCTCGCCGCCGTAGATCCGCCGGAAGTACTCGAGGTTCTCGCGCGCGCTGAGCTTGAGGTAGTGGTTGGGCAGCTCGAAGCTCACGCCGATCTCACGGTAGAGTTCGCCGCGCCACTTCTCGATGGCCTTGTCCATGATCTCGACCCGGCCTTGGTGACCGCGACGCAGGCCGATCAGGATGCTCTGGGTGGTGGACTTGCCGGCGCCACTGGGGCCCAGCAGGCCGAAGACCTCGCCGGCGCCGACCTCGAAGTCGAGCCCAAAGAGCGTTTGCGCGGGGGCCTTCGGATAGGTGAAGTCGAGCTTCTCTACGCGGATCATCGACGGCTGCCTTTTTTTCGGGGGGTCGTGGGCGCTGCGCCCTCGTGGGCCTCGACGGCCCCGGCCACGGCGTCGACCAAAGCTTTGCGTTGGCCGGCCTTCATGGGCTCGAGGAGGCGTTGGATGCGTTGGACGCCCGCGCGCTCGATCTGTTGGAGCACCTCGATGCCGCCCGGCGCGAGCTCGAGGCGGATGGCCCGGCGATCGTCGGGGTCGGGCTTGCGCTCGATCCAGCCGCGCCCGACCAGCTCGTCGCACAGCCGGGTCACGCGAGAGGGGGAGAGCTCGAGCTGAGCGGCTAGCCCTTTGGCCCGTAGCGGACCGGCGGCGGCCAAGGTCGTCAGCGCGGCGAACTCGGCCCGGCTCAGGGCGAGGTCGTCGCCATCGCCCTGGTGGCGGTCGAGGGCCTTTTCCATGCGCATGACCAGGGCCAGGAGCTGGGCGGCTTGCCGCTCGAGTCGGCCCGGGCGTTTGGGTTTGTTTGCCACGTGGCAATTATTTTGATCGGGCAAGTGAAAATGTCAAGCGGGGCATTTTGGGGCGGCCTGGTAGACTGGCCGGGCATGACCTGCCGCCGCTTTCGGCTCGGATCTTCAGCCACCCGATGGGCGCTGCTCGCCTGGCTCGGCCTACTCGGCGGGGGCGGCTGTGGTGGCAAGGAGGCAAAGCGCGCAGACGCGCCGACCGGGCTGAGCCCTGAAGCGGGCGCGTCCGTGGGGGCGGATGCGGCCGATACCCAGGCTCCCAAAGTTTCGCCGAACGAGCTGCGCTGGGAGGCGCAGACCGAGACGACTTGGATCGAGGTGCCCACCGTGGAGTCCGGGGCCGACTTCGCGCGCAGCTTCGTGCCCTGGCGCGTCGCGCTCGATCCGAGCGGTGCGCCCACGGTCTCCAAAGAGG
>JAUIJR010000142.1 GCA_030431075.1 Polyangia bacterium
GAGCTGATGGCCGTCTCGAATTCGCCGAGCGCGCCACGCAAGTCACCGTCGAGACGCGCGAGCTCCCCTCGCATCATCGCGGCCAGGTGCGCGAAGTTTTCGGCGCAGTGCGCCGCCCACCCCTCCATCTGCGCCAGATCCGACTCCAAGCGGGTGCGGGTGTCGGCGGGGACTTCGATCTCGCCGGAGGGATCTCCGAGCAGCGCGCTCAAGGTCAAAAAGGCCGCGATTCGGTAGCGCACCAGCTGCGGCAGGGACATCGCGCTGGCGATGAGCTGGTCTTGCTCGCGCACATGGGCGTAGGCACCGACCGCGTCGCCGTAAAGGACGTGGATCTCCGTCTTGTAGATGTGAAAGTTGGCGATCCCCGTCATGAAGGCGCGCGCGCGCATGCCCTCGACGCAGCGATCCTCGTCGAAGTCGTCGTCGTTGAGCGAGAAGCGTCCTTTGGTCTCGCCCAAGAAGTTCAGCTGCATCTGCAAGAACAAGGTCCCCGAGTCGTAGGAGTCTTGGTACTCGCAGTCTTTGACGATCTGGAGGTACTTGCGCTGCTCTTTGGCCGCGACATCGAGATCGAGCTTCGGGTCCCAAATGATGCAGTCCTGCGCGCTGTAGGCGAGATACAGGAGGTCACCGGACTGGTAGCCGGCCTCGACGCCCTTGAGGAACCAGGGCGTCATCGACGACCAGTGGCGGCTCCAATGGTGCACGAACATCGCGTAGACGTAGATGACGCGACTTTTGAGCGCGATGTCCTCGAGGCGTTCGTTCATCTCGACCGCCATCCGGCCGAACTCGAAACCGAGGGCGGGGTCCCCCAACGAACCGCACAAGAGCATCCCGTAGGCGGCGTAGGCGAAGGCCGACTCGGGGCCGGTGCCATGGCGCAGGGACATGTTCACGGACTTGAGCACCAAGTAGGGAAAAAGCGCGCCGCTGCCCGACAAGAAGGCGGCGGGGAAGATCTCCATCAACAAGCGGATGACGACCTTGTCGCGCGGATCGTCCATCGCCGGGGCATCGATGAGGTCGGCGATGGCCCGCCCGTCGAGGTTGACCGCGACGGCCTCACGCTCGGCTTGGACCATGGCGGCGTCCGGGTCTCCGGAGACTTCGACCCCCATCATCTGTAGGCCTTCGATGGCCGCGCGGATCGACTCGCGCATCTTGCCGATCGTCGCGTACTGCCGCGTGCGATCCGCCAGGACCTCGGCCTTCTCGAGGGGGGTGCGGACCGCCGCGAGCAGTCCATCGCTCGCGCGCTCCGCCCGCGCGTAGTCCCCCGTGAGGTAGGCGCACTGCTGTTCTTCGCGCGCGAGGGCCAAGGCCAGCTCGTAGTGGGTCTCCCAGGCGTCCTCGGGCAGGAGCTCCGCGCCGATCTCGGCGAAGCCCAGGGCCGACGCGTAGGCCGAAGAACGTTGCGCCTTCGTGGCCGCGGCCAGGTTCAACTCGGCGAGGTCCAGGCGCTCCGCGGGCGCGTCGATGAGCCGGCGACCGGCGTTGAGGTGGCCGACCACCTCCATCAAGCGAGCTTCGAGCACCTCGGCGTCGCTGTGCTCGCGGATCAGGCGGCCGATCGAGAGGTGCACCTCGCGGCGCCGCGCCTCGTCGATCAAGGTGTAGGCGGCTTGTTGCACCCGGTCGTGCGAGAAGCGGTAGAGGGGATTGACGAAGGAGGTGTCCTCGGGAGCGTGCGCCGCGTGGATGCGCAGCTCGTCCTCGTCCTCGGCTTCGACCCCGACGAAGCGGTAGCTCTCGCTCATCGGCAAGACCAGGCCGCGCAAGAGAGGCTCGTGCAAGGCGGCGGCCGTCGCCTCGGCCGATCGCTCATGGATCACCGCGAGGGTCTCGAGATCGAAGCTGTTTCCGATGCAGGCCGCCAGCTTGAGGACCGCTTGCGAGGCCTCTTCGAGGCGCCGCAGGTTCCCGACCATGAAGTCGACGACGTTCTCCCCGAGCTCGGCCGCCCGGACCGCGTCGAGCTCCCAGTGCCAGCGCCCGCTCTCCGCTTCGAAGGCGATGGCGCCGCGCTCATGCAAGGTGCGCAAGAGTTCGTTGATGAAAAATGGGTTGCCTCGCGACTTTTGGTGCACGAGCTCCGCCAGGGGGCGCGCGCGCTCCGGCGGGCAGTGCAAGGTCTCTGCCACCAAGCTCACGACCGGATCGGGGGGCAGAGGCTCGAGGCGCAGATCCACGAGCTCGCGCTGCTTTTCGATCTCGTCGAGGGTCAAGCGCAGTGGATGGCTCGCGTCGACCTGGTTGTCCCGATAGGCGCCGATCAACAAGAGGTGGTTGAGCTCGCGCGCCGAGACCAAGCGCGTGATCAGGTGCAGCGTGGGCGTATCGCTCCACTGCAGGTCATCCATGAAGATCACCAAGGGGTGAGCCGCGTCGGCGAAGACCTTGACGAAGTTCAAAAAGACGATCTGAAAGCGATTTTGGGCCTCGGTGGGCGGAAGCTCCGGCACCGCGGGCACCTCTCCGAGCAGCCACTCGAGCTCCGGGACCAAGTCGACCAACAAGCCGGCGTTGGCCCCGAGGGCCGCATCGAGGCGCTCCCGCCAACGCTCGAGTCGGGACGCCGGCTCGCCCATGATCTGGCGGACCAGGCCGCGAAAGGCCGAGGCGAAGGCCGCAAAGGCCGTACTTTGCGCAAACTGATCGAACTTGCCCGAGATCAGGTAGCCCCGCTCGCGGGCGATGGACTTGCTCAGCTCGTGGGCGAGGGCCGACTTACCCACGCCGGCCGGCCCCGAGATCAGGCATAGCCCCATCGAGCCGTGAGCGACATCGTCGAAGAGCGCCGATAAGTAGCCGAGCTGGGACTCGCGGCCGTAGAGCTTTTGGGGGATCTGAAAGCTCCGCGAGACGTCGTGGGCCCCGAGCTCGAAGAGCTCGGGGAGCTCGCCGGCTTCGAGTTGCGCCAAGCAGCGCTCGAGATCCGCATGCAGACCAAAGCTGCTCTGGTAGCGGTCCTCGGCGTTCTTCGCCATCAGCTTGGCGACGATGCGCCCCAGGATCTCGGGCACCGTGTCGTCCACCTCGTGGGCCAGGGGCGGCGGCTGGCTGATGTGACGGTGGACCCACTCGAGGGGGGTCTCGGCGTCGAAGGGCAAGCGACCCGTCAGCAGCTCGAAGATCGTCACGCCGAGGGTGTAGTAGTCCGAGCGGTGATCGACGTCGCGGTTCATCCGCCCCGTCTGCTCGGGCGAGATGTAGGGCAAGGAGCCCTCGAGGCGCTTGGACAAGGCGGCGTCTTGGCGCTCGCGTCGTAGCTCCGAGCTGATGCCGAAGTCGATGATCCGCAAGCTGTTGTCGCTCGGATCGATCAAGATGTTCCGCGGGACCAAGTCCTTGTGGACGATCTCGCTTTGATGGATGCGACCGACGATGCGCGTGAGCTCCGTGGCGATCCGCAGGGCCTCGAGCAGCGGCAAGGGCCGGCCTTCGCGACGGGTCGCCGCGTCGGCCAGCGAAAGGCCGAAGTGCTGCATCTCGATGGCGAGATTTCCGACGCCGTACTCGTGAAGCCCGTAGACCTCGATCACCCCGGGGAGCGCGAGGCGCCCGACGATCCGGTGCTCGCGACGCAGCTCGGCCACGTCCCGCTTGCGCGGGTAGTGGGCCGACAAGGTCTTGAGGACGACCTCGCGCCCGTCTCGCTCACGCCGGGCGCGGTAGATGATGCGCGGCGGCGACTCGTGCAAAAGCTCGAGGATCCGAAAGCCGGGGACCCGATCGGCCCGGAGGGGCTGCGCCTGCGCCGGAGAAGGCATGCATCAAAGCTCGAACATCGCGGCCCAGGTGGCGTGATAGCCGGCCTGCGCGCCATCGATCGCCGGTGCCCCATGCCCGCACAGTGCGTGCTGAAAGCTGATCTCCTTGAGCCGCGCGAAGTCCTCGGCCTTGGGCTCGTTGACGTGGGCCCAGGCCACCCCGACGTTGTGCGCCTTGAAAAAGCCCATGTCGGTCATCTTTTGACGGGTCTCGTCATCGAAGAACTCGTCCGGCTCGAGATAGTTTTGCAGGGCGTCGCACGAGAGCATGATCCCGCCTTCTCGATCGAGACGCAGCACGGCCTCCGGCAGCTTGGTCGCCTTGAACTCGAACAAGCTCGCCTCGAAGGGCAGCGCACCGTCGGCCCCGAGCACCTTGTCGACGGGGACGCCCGGGATCTCGGGCGCGCCGGCCACCGACCAGTAGGTCGCGCCGTAGCGGTCGACGTAAAAGGCATCGTCGTGCCCATGGAGCGCGCCGAGGCGAACCACGTGGGTCACCTTCCCGAGCTTCTCGAGCGCGGCCAAGCCCGCCTCGTCGAGACGCACGGCGTTGAGCAAGGTGAGGGTCTCCCCTTCTCGCACCACCGTCATGTTGCGGCTGAATTGCCAGTCGGAGCCAAAGAACTCGGCCTTCATCGTCCCCGTCACGAAGAACACGTCGGGGAAGAGTTCCTGGATGGGGCCATGGGGCATCACGTCATTGAAGTCGGTCATGAGCTGGATTCTCGAGTCAGGGTCGCCGCGGCGGAGCCGGCCCGATCGGGGCGGCGCGTCCCGATCGGCAAAGACGAGCTGGCGCGCGACGCCGTCTCGTCGACAAAGGTACCCACGTGAATGAACTCTCTCGCGTAGGCGTGCAGATAGCTTTCGATGTAGGCGAGGATCTCCGGGTGGACACGGGCCTTCGCCCAGTCTTCGCGGGTCTCGTCGCCTCGCGCCCGGTCGTGGCGATGCATGTGAAAACAAGTGGTGTCGCGGCCGCCGAAGACGGGCCATACGCAGCGCAGCTTCGGCTGCACCTGCGACATGTCGAAGACCTGGTCTCCGATCGCGGTCCACCGCGCTTGCTCGACGAGTTCATCGCGCGCGATCTCCCGCTCGGCCGTCGCCGCCGGGGCGCGGTAGGGCCCGCGATCGGGCCGCAGATGGACGGGCTGGGTCCGCAGCGCTTCGATGTAGTCATCGTCGAGACCCGCTGCCTGCGCGCCCGCGATCAGCAAGTTCAAGTAGCGCTGGGTCGGGCGACAGCTCGCGTCGAGGTAGTCGGGCATGCCCACGTAGGTGAGGGCGCGAAGGGGCTCGGCGCGGCCTTCGAGCTCGACTTGGACCTCGACCCGGTCGTAGCCGACGCCCCGGGACTCCAGCCGGTCGAGACGCTCGAGATCCTCGGCATCGACGAGGTGCACGACGCCTTGGACCTGATCCCCCGACTCCGTGCGCCGGATGTTCCCGACTCCACCTTCTTCGAGCGCGAACCAATGGTGCACATCGAAGGTCAATCGCCACCCGGACAGTCTCGCGCGGGTCGACTCGCGCGGCTGTACGCCCTTCGCCGCCAACGCGGCCAAGTTCATGTTCGAGCCGTAGCCGAAGTAGTAGGTCACGCGATCGGGGGACCACACCAAAAGAGCGCGTGGCCCCTTCGATTGTCGAACGCGGCATTTCGAGTGTCAATGCTCGAACCGGCCGAGCGACCGCAATCGAGACACGAATGTGCATCAATTCCGCCGAGCCGACTCCGCGTGTGCGCACCTACACCGGAGCCTTGCACCGGGGTCGGCGCGGTGATGTCCTGAGCGCGCTGCTTTCGCATCTCGAAGCCCCACGCCAGGCCTGCTCATGACTCACGCCACAGATCCCTACGCCCGTGTCATCACCCGCCGTGACGATGGCGACGCCTATCGCCTGTGGGCCTTCGAGCCCGACGCGTCCGAGCTGTTCCGGCCTTTGCCCCTCGACGCGGGGGCGAGCTACCCCAAAGACAACAGCCTCGTTTGGATCGGGAACTACTTTTTGGAGTGGGGCCCCGCGCAGGACCCACGTACGCCGGATCCCTACTTCAACTACCGCTTGTTCAGCTTCGACGCCCAAAGCACGGATCCGCTCGCGGCCACCGCGCTGCGTAGCGGGAAGTGGGCCAAAAAGAAATTCTGGGGTCGCGGGGCCGACTTCGGGAACCCGGACGGCGGCCACCAACAGTTCGAGAATGACGACGATCTGCGCTTGCTGCCTTTGGGTAGCTTCCTGCTCAACTACATCTTCACGGACGGGCGCGGCACCTTCGCGCTTTGGAATTTCGATCCCGATCCGGATTCGAGCGCGCCGGATGGCGACCCGGTGCCCGGCGACTACAGCTACACCTCTCCGGGCTCCTTTCGATCGATGCAGCTCGGCGATCAGCTGATCGCCTTCAACGACTACGTCTTGGACCGCAAGTCCGACGGGCGCTTTGCCGTCTGGAGCTTCGACCCGCAGTCGGTGATCCCGCTCGCCCACCCACCCACGAGCGAGGGCCGCTGGCCCGAGATCGGCCCCGAGCGTCGCCTCGACGCCATCGGTGACTACCTTCTCGATTGGGATCCCAGCGATCGCGGCTACCGGCTATGGACCTTCGACCCCCACGCCGACGACCCCCTGGTCGGCCCGGTGCGCGAAGGACAGCTGCCCGAGGGATTCGACGCCCATGCTCGCTTGCTCCCCTTCGCGCCGGTCGTGACCGCCGAGACCCAGCCGGAGGCCGAGCCCCAGCCCGGCAGCATCGAGTTCATGCGCGCGAAGATCGAGCACGTCGTCTACTACATGCTCGAAAATCGCTCCCTCGATCACGCCCTCGGCTGGTTGTACGAAGACGCGCCGCAAGGCGTCACCTACGTCGGACCCGATGGCCCCTGGGATGGCGCCAAGACCGAGTACTTCAACCTCGACGGGGACCGTCCGGTCCATCTGAGCAAGTTTCACGAGGGCAAGCTGAGCGTGGACTACCTGCTCGAGATGTTCACCTGGGACCCCTACCACGACTGCTCGGACGTGCTGCGGCAGCTCTTCTTCGAGCGCCGCGATGGCTACTCGCGACGTGAAGTCCCGGACATGGGCGGCTTCGTCTGGAACAACGGAAGCCCCGACGTCATGCAGACCTACAGCCGCGAGCAGCTCCCGGTGCTCAACGGCTTGGCGCGAAACTTTGCGGCCTCGGACCGGTGGTTCTGCTCGATGCCCAGCGGCACCGACGTCAACCGTGCCTTCTCGCTGACCGGGTCGGCGATGGGCGAGCTCAACAACTTCATGAGCCCCCCGCAGTACGACTACTGGCCCGAACAACCGCATCGCGCGTCGATCTGGAAGCAGCTGTGGGCCAACGGGATCCGCGACTGGAAGATCTACAACGCGACCACCTGGATCGGTCACGTCTTCACCTACCAGCTCTACTTGCAAGGTCAGATTCCGTCGGTGGACGCCGCGTACAAGGCCGGCTCGAACGATCACATCGCCGGTATCGATCAATTTTTTGCCGACGCTGCGGCCGGCAACTTGCCCAAGTTCAGCTACCTCGAGCCGGTGTGGATCGGTACCAACGGCACGACCTCGTACCACCCGGGCGAAGACATCGTCCCGGGCGAGCGACAGCTCAACGCGATCTACGACGCCCTGCGCAAGGGACCCAACTGGGACAAGACCCTGCTCATCGTCACCTTCGACGAGCACGGCGGCATCTTCGATCACGTGCCGCCCCCCTACGCACAAAACCCGTGGCCCAACGACGTCATCGACGGCTTTCGCTACGACATCATGGGGCCCCGGGTGCCCACCATTCTCGCGTCCCCGTGGATCGAGTCGCAGACGATCTTTCGCGCGCCCGGCTCCACGCCCTTCGACGCCACCTCCTTTTTGGCCACCTTGTTGCAGTGGTTCGGCGTCCCGGCCTCGCGCTGGTTCTTGGGAGACCGAATCAAGCACGCGCCAACCTTCGAGTCCGTGTTCACGCGGGCGAGCGCGCGCGAAGACTCACCGGGCTTCACGCCCCCTTGGGACAAGCAGTTCCCCCCCGACGCCGAGGGCACACCGAGCACCACCGTGCACGGACTGCACCGGCTGGTCGCCACGCGTGCGATCATGGACCTGATGCACGGCAAAGCGCCCATCTCCTCGATCCGGGACACCATCGCGGAGATCCTCGAGGGGGGTCGTGACCTCCCGACCCTCAAGTCGCTGATCGAAGATCTGCGCGACAAGTTCGCCGATGGCTGAGGTCGACGGTCGAGGCGAGCTTCGCCTGCGGATCCAAGAGCAGTTCGTCTCCATTCAAGGCGAGGGCGGGCTGGTCGGCACCCCCTCGCGCTTCATCCGGATCTCGGGCTGCAACTTGCGCTGCCAGTGGTGCGACTCGCGGGCCTCCTCGTGGGAGGCCGAAGGCGAGTTCGTCGAGGTCGAAGCGCTGCTCGCTGGCGCCGCGGCCGGGCCCCGTCACGTCGTGGTCACGGGCGGCGAGCCCCTACTCTTCCCGGCCGTCGTTCCGCTGGTCGATGGGCTCCGCGCCGCCGGGCATCACGTCACGATCGAGACCGCCGGCACCGTGATCCCCGAGGGCTTGCAGTGCGACCTCGTGTCGATCTCACCCAAGCTCTCCAACTCGGACCCCTCGCCCTCGCAGACGCGCCTGGCCCTGGCGCATCGTGAGCGACGCTTTGCGCCCGAGGTCGTGCGCCGACTGATCGCCGCCGCCGACGACTTTCAGCTCAAGTACGTGGTCCGCCCCGATTCGATCGAGGCCGAGCTGGCCGAGATCGACGCTCAGCTCGCGGCCATCGATCCGGAAGGTCGAGTTCCCGCCGCCGCCCTCTACTTGATGCCCGAGGGAACCGAGGCGACCCAGCTCGAGCGCGGCTACGCGGCCTTGGTGCCCCACTGCCAGCGTCGAGGCCACCGGCTCGGCCTGCGCCTGCACATCAGCTTGTTCGGCCACCGACCCGGCACTTGAGCCCGCGTCTTCGCGGCCGGCTCAAAACAGATCGTCGTCGTCGTCGTCGATCAGCGAGACGCTGGGATCGAAGTCGTCCTCGTCGTCGTCTTCCATGTCGATCGACAGGTCGCCGTCCGGCGAGGAGGCCGGTGGGGGCGCGGGTCGAGGTGGCGTCGGCGGGGAGGCAGGCGCGGCGCTCGACTTGCCGGCCGACACCGGCACGTCGAAGGTCCCGCTGTCCGAGGCCCGTGGGTTGAGCAGGTGCCGTGGCTGGCACAAGAGCCAAAAGCGGACGGTCTTGGGCGGCGCTTGCGTGAGCCGGACGAACTCCTCTTCGCTCAGGCGATCGAGGAGGTCCTCGTAGCGGGCAAAGCTTCGGGCCACCTCGTCCACCTGAGCGCGCATTTGCGCTACGTGTTCACCGTCGACCGCGGCCAAGCGCGCGAGCTCGCCGTCTTCGAGACGACAAAAAAGATCGAGGTAAGGCACCAAGCGGTTGAGGGGATTGTCGGCGACCTTCGAAGGCTGACCCCCTCGACGGGATTCGCCCCGGGCGCCACCCGGATTCGAGCTCGCCACATCGGAACGGCGAACCCGGACCTGCTTGAGCGCGATGCGCCCGAGGGTCCCCTCGTTGCTTGAGTCGGAGGCCATGAGCCTTCTGCGATTGTATCTTGCCGCGTCCCCAACACCACATCTACAAGTGCGCAGCATCGCGCGCCGCGCGCAAGCCGCTTGCCTGGGACGGTCGCGAGGTGCAAAGTCCCTTCGGTGCGCCTCCCCCCAAAGCCGATCCTCATCCGCATCGTGATCTATGGGTCGCTGATCGGCATTTTCGGCTGGCGAGCCTGCGCGCGTTGGTCGGCCCAGCAAGAGGCCGACGAAGCCGCCAAAGCCGCCAAAGAGGCGCTGAAGTCGGATCCACGGGCCCGCTCGATGAAGCTGGACGATGGTACAGAGATTCCCGTCGTCGAGCTGACGCCCGAAGAAGCGCGGCGCGAATTCGGCGTCGAGATCGAGCCCGAGCCCGAGCCTGAATCGGAGCCCGCGCCCGCGCCCGAGCCCGAGCCCGAGCCCGCTCCGGAGCCACGTGTGGACCCTCGCTTCGCGCCCCCGTCGGGAGATCTGAAGTGAGCGACGAGCGCAAAGCCTTCGTCTTCGAGGCGGCCCGCGCCCTGGAGTTTCTCGATGAGGTGCTCGGCGACCTCGAGCACGAGTCGCTCGACGTCAACTTGGCCGGCGATGTCTTGACCCTGAACTTCGCCGATGGCGATACCTTCGTCATCAACGCGCACTCGGCTGCCCGCCAGATCTGGATGGCCGCCGGCACACGCGCCTGGCACTTCGACTACGACGCAGAGGAGCTCGCGTGGATCGCCACCAAGACGGGAGACGAGTTGATGACCACCGTCGCCAAGGTGGTCGGCGCCAAGCTCGATCAGCCCATCGCGCTTTGAGCTTGCTGCTGCTCGCGTCGATGGCCTGCGTGCACGTCGACACGCAGACGCGCACCCGCGTCGAGCCCCGCGCGGGGGTCGAGCCCCGCGTGCTCGGCCACGGCGTCGAGATCGTCGAGCGCCATCCGGCCGCGCGCTGGCTGCAGATGGGCTCGAAGCTCCGCGTCGAGCTCGAGGTTCACGAACGTTGCCGCGAGCTCGTCTACCGACCGGTGCAACGCGTCGAGAGCATCGAGCGACGAGACCCCGAACACGCGCTCGCGTGGGAGATCGGGATCGGCTTGGCCGCGGCCGGACTGGCCAGCTTCGCCTTCATCGCCCCCTCCCGCTTCGGTGGCGGTGCACGTGACCCCCAGGGCCAACTCGTCCAGGACCCGCGCGCGGGCTACACCGCCGGCGGCTTGTTCACCGGGGTCGCGGCGATCTCCTTGGGTGCCGCCATCGTCGACGGCGTCCGTCTGCGCGACGAGCTCAGGGTCGACCCGGCCTGGACGCCCGAGACCGGCGCGCCCGTTCCCTGCCCCGAGCCGATGTACGCCGTCCGCGACTCGCCCTTGGTGTTGAGCGTGCACGGTCGCCTGATCGAAGCCCGAAGCGACGCCGACGGCCGCGTGGTCTTCGAGCTGCCCCCGGCCAAAGAGGGTCCCGCGCAGCGGGTCGAAGGCGCGATCATCATCGACCCTCAACTCGCGGTGCGCGTCGACTTCTACGTGCCCTACGACAAGGCCGAAGCACAGGCCCACCACGGCGAGGTGCGCGCGCCACGTACGAGCGCGCCCGAGCCCCAAGCCGTGCCCGAGCCCCAAGCCGTGCCCGAGCCCGAGGGGCCCCACCATGAGTGAGGCCGAAGCGACGCGCCCCCCTTGGCGCGCCTTTGTCGGCCTCGGCGCGAGCTTGGACGATCAGCGCCTCCACCTCGAAGCAGCCCTCGCCGCCTTGGCCGACACGCCCGGCGTCGAGCTGCGCGCCCACTCGAGGCTCTACCGCACCCGCCCGGTCGGCGCGGCCCAGAACCTCTTTTCGAACGCGGCCGCGGAGCTTCGCTGCACCCTCGCCCCGCTCGCGTTGATGCAGCGCCTACTCGAGATCGAAGCCGAGCGCGGCCGGGTCCGCGACGGGACGCGCGGCGATCGCAGCTTGGACCTCGACTTGTTGGCGGGCCTGAGCGAAGACGGGCCCTTGCAGGTGGAGACTCCGGCCCTCACCTTGCCGCACCCCCGCGCCCATGATCGAGACTTCGCCTTGGCCCCCCTGTGCGAGCTGGCCCCCTCGCTCGAGCTCGCCGGCTCGACGGTCTGCGAGCAGCTGCGGGCCCTCCCCGCCGCCGCGCGCACGGTGCTCGCCATCACCGACTGGCTTGTGCCCACCGCAGCGC
>JAUIJR010000679.1 GCA_030431075.1 Polyangia bacterium
GCCTCGGCGTCGAGCGCGAAGATGCGCCCTTTGGCGTCGCGCTGGATGAGGCTCTCTTCGACCCAAAAGGCGCTCACGCGGGCGATGACCAGGCTCGAGGAGGGCACACCCTCGGCGCGCATCCCCAAGGGAATGACCTGCGTGAGGCGACAGGCCATGCCCGCCCGGGCCTTGGCCACCCGCGGGGCCGCCACGCCCTCGAGCGGCGCCATCTCGATGCCCAGCTCCACGGCTTCGTCGAACTCGGGCTCCCAAGCGGCGGAGCTCGCGTTCATCCCTTCGACCAGGTCCTGGGCGACGTGAGAGATCGTGAACTCCCGCGTGTCGAGGATGTTGCGGAGGCTGTCCTTGGGACGACCGTCGGGGCGCGAGCCCATGCCCAAGACCACCGTCGCCGGATCGGAGCACACGGCTTGAAAGTAGCTGTAAGGCGCGAGGTTGCCGACGCCCGCCGCGCTGCGCGTGCCGACCCAGGCGATGGGTCGGGGCACGACCATGCTGGTCATCAGGCGGTAGCTCTCACGCGCGGAGAGTTCGGCCGCGTCGAAGATGGCGTCGCTCACCTGGGCTGCATAACAAAGGCGGAGGCGCGAGGCACCCCCGGCGGGCGCGCCGGCCCATGGGCAGCTCAGCGCGCCCGCGCGAGCAGCGGCGCCAAATAGCGGCCGGTGTGGCTCTTTTTCACCTTGGCGATCTGCTCGGGCGTGCCGGTCGCCACCAGCTGGCCCCCCTTGGCGCCGCCCTCGGGACCCAGGTCGATCACCCAGTCGGCCGCCTTGATGACGTCGAGGTTGTGCTCGATGACCAAGACGGTGTTCCCCGCGTCGACCAGGCGCTGCAGCACGCCGAGCAGACGGTTGATGTCCTCGAAGTGCAGGCCGGTGGTGGGCTCGTCGAGCACGTAGAGGGTCGAGCCGGTGCTGCGCTTGCCGAGCTCGCGGCTGAGCTTGACGCGCTGGGCCTCGCCGCCGGACATGGTCGGCGCCGACTGGCCGATCTTCATGTAGCCCAAGCCCACGTCCTGCAGGGTCTGCAGCACCCGCGACAGGCGCTTGTGGTTGGCGAAGAGCTCGGCACAAGCGTCGATGCTCATGTCGAGCACGTCCGAGATGCTGTGGCCGCGGTAGCGGATCGAGAGGGTCTGGTCGTTGTAGCGCTGCCCGTTGCAGACCTCGCACTTGACGTAGACGTCGGCCAAAAAGTGCATCTCGACTTTGACCACGCCGTCGCCTTGGCAGGCCTCGCAGCGGCCGCCTTTGACGTTGAAGGAGAAGCGGCCGGGTTTGAAGCCGCGGGCCCGGGCGTCGGGGAGCTGCGCGTAGATCGAGCGAATCTCGTCGAAGGCCTTGGTGTAGGTGCCGGGGTTGGAGCGCGGCGTGCGACCGATGGGCCGTTGATCGATGGCGATGATCTTGTCGAGGGTCTCGAGGCCCTCGATGGACTTGTGCTTGCCGACCGGATCGCTGGAGTCATGCAGGCGGCGGGCGATGGCCGGCAACAAGATGCCGTTGACCAGCGAGGACTTGCCGGCCCCACTCACACCGGTGACCGAGACGAAGACCCCGAGGGGAATCTCGACGTCGAGGCTTTGCAAGTTGTGCTCGGCGGCGCCACGGATCGTCATCCAGCCCTGGGGCTCGCGCCGTTCCTCTCGGGTCTCGATGCTCTTTTTGCCGGCCATGTACTGGCCGGTGAGGCTCGTCTTGCAGCTCAGCAACTTTTTCGGCGAGCCGGCGAAGACGACCTCGCCGCCCAGGTGCCCGGCGCCGGGTCCGAAGTCGACGACGTGATCCGCCGCCCGGATGGTGTCCTCGTCGTGCTCGACCACGATCACCGAGTTGCCGAGGTCGCGCAGGCGCTGCAGCGTGCCGATGAGGCGCTCGTTGTCGCGTTGATGCAGGCCGATGCTCGGCTCGTCGAGCACGTACATCACGCCCGAGAGCTCGGAGCCCAGCTGCGAGGCCAAGCGGATCCGCTGCGCCTCGCCGCCCGAGAGGGTCGGTCCCGAGCGGTCCAAGGTCAGGTAGTCGAGGCCGACGTTGAGCAAAAAGCCCAGGCGGCTTCGAATCTCGCGCAGCGCCCCCTCGGCGATGGTGGCCAAGGCGCCTTCGAGCTTCATGTCGCCAAAGTGCGCGAAGGCGTTCTCGACGG
>JAUIJR010000143.1 GCA_030431075.1 Polyangia bacterium
CATGCCGCCCCATCTACGTGGCCCCCAAGCCTCGCCGGCCCCCGCCCCCGAGACCCACTACGGCCGTTGGATCCTGATCGCGGCCGCAGCTTTGGCCCTCGGTGTCGGCGCCTTCATCGTCCTCGGCGGCGAAGAGGAGCCGCCGGTGGCGGCCGGCCAACGCGGTGCCCCGGCGGGTGCGCCCAACGCCAACGCCGGCTTGGCCCCCAATCCCAACCCGGGCATGACCGCGAAGCCGGCGAGCAGCTCGGCCGAACGCGACGCCGCCCGCGCCCAGCAGTGGGAAGCGATCGCCTTGGTCCTCGGCGAGCTCGAGCGCCACGTGAACCGAGCGAAGCTGCAGTTCGGTGACCTCCCCAATCTGACGCCGTCAACGCCGGAGCCGGTCCCAGAGCCCAACCCAGAGCCCAGCCCAGATCAGGTCCCGGAGCCGACGCCCCAAGCCGACGCCGGCAACGAAGTCGACGCGGGCGAAGCCCTCCGCGATCCCGAACTTCCGCCCCCGCGCCGCGTCGCCCAAGTCGACCCGGCCCTCGCCGCTCGAGCGGCCGAGCAGTGGACCAGCTGGCAAACCGAGTGGCGCGCCGACCTCGACTACGCTCTCGAGCGCATGCCGCCGCGCGGCAACCTCAACCCCACCTTGGCCGCGGCCTACGACGCCGTCAGCAACCTCGTCGCCTCCGCCCGCGCCTTGCCGCCGGGCAACCCCCCCGACGCCAACGCCCGCCAAAACTGGCTCGACGGGATTCAAAATCAGGTGCGCAACGCGAGGCAGCTGGTGGACGCAGCGCGCGGGTAGGGGGGCGCTCGCGCGTTCGCGCGATGGTGATCGAGTCGGGTCGCCCGTGGCACCCTAAAGACATGCGTATGGGTCGAATCGTCGCGTCGTGCCTGTGCGCGTCGATGATGGCCTGCGGCGGGTCGAGCGTCGGCGCCGACGCAGACACGAGCACGACCGAGAGCACGGAGACGGGCGCCGACGGGGGCACGACCTGCGGCGACGAACCGGTCGACTGGGGATACGAGCTTGGGTGCATGGGCGCGGGCTGGAGGCTCGATGTGGACTGGAAACTGCTGTCGTCTCCCGCTTGTCCCGAGCGAAGTGTGGAGCCGGTCAGCTTTGCGGCCGTCGATGGAGGCCGGCATGTGCTCATGCGTGGGGCCGAGGTCTTCGAGCTTCATCGGGCCGATGGCGGGATCGATGCCGTCGAGCCGCCGCCGGAGCTGGCGTGGCTCGGGCGACCGGCGGTGGCGATCGATCTCGACGGCGATGGATGGGTGGATCTCGTGACCGCATCGCGCGCGTCCATGGGGAGCGGCTTTGGCGCGGGCGTTCCCCTGGCCGTCGCGTGGGGCCGCGGAGACGGTGTCTTCGATGCCTGGCAAAGCATCGGGGAAACGGCGAAGGACAATGTCTTGACCAGCTTCGTCTACGACGACGGCTCGGGCTCCTTGCCCGCGCTCGTCGAGGGTCCGACCGAAAGTGGTTTCGGAACCAAGCTTTGGAGATTCCCCGGCCGCACGCCCGAGATCCTCGATCTGGGCAATCTCGGCGGACGGGTGCTCGCGGTCGGCGATGTCGACGGCGATGGAATGCAGGACATCGTCACGCGAAGCCGCGGGTACATGGGCGCACAAGAGCACCTGTGGCTGCTGATGCGAGGCACCGGTCCCGACAGCTTCGCGGAGCCCGAGGTCGTTGGTGGTTCTGCCCCGGCCATTGCGATCTACCAGTCCAATGGCGCCGACATCGACGGCGATGGCGACATCGAGGTGGTGATCAGCAAGATCGAGTCGCCGGGATTGATCGCGGTCTACGACTGGGCCGAGCACTACGGCAGTTTCCTGCCGACGCCCTTGGCCAAGTACGCCTTCGCGGTCTACGACTTCGACGTCGTGGACGCGGACGCCGACGGAATCGACGACATCTTCTTCGGCGGTTATCACGTCGGCGATACGCCGAATCACGAGCTGGGGGTGTTCTTGTCCTCAGCCGGCGAAGCGCCGCTCATGTACTCCGGGAGCACTTCACATCGATTCGCCCTGCGCTCCGCCGGCACCGACGAGTTCCGGTGGGTCATCGGGGATGGGCCGGCTGAGCTCAGGGCCTCGCGGGATACGACGTGCGAGTAGCTGTCGAACCGCCCCCTACCGCCGCCGATTCGGCACGTGGATCGCTTCGCCGATGGCGTGCTTGGCCGCTTCCATGACCGCTTCGCCCAAGGTGGGGTGGGGGTGCACGGTCAAGGAGAGGTCTTCGGCGAAGGCGCCCATCTCGATGGCGAGGGCGCCTTCGGAGATGAGGTCGGAGGCTTCGGGGCCCACGATGTGGATGCCCAGGACGCGGTTGTCCTTTTTGTCGGTGATGACTTTGACGAAGCCTTTGGTCTCGGAGATGGCCATCGCGCGGCCGGAGACGCTGAAGGGGAACTTGCCGATCTGGATCTCGTAGCCGGCGTCCTTCGCCTCTTGCTCGCCCAGGCCGGCCGACGCGATCTCGGGCTCGGTGAACACCACGTTGGGGATCGTGCGCGCGTCGTCGACCGCGTTGTGGCCCGCGATCACCTCGGCCAGCACTTCGCCTTCGTGCGAGGCTTTGTGGGCCAGCATCGGTTGGCCGACCACGTCGCCCACCGCGTAGATGCTCGGGACGTTCGTGCGCTTTTGCTTGTCGACCTCGATGAAGCCGCGATCGCTGACCGCGACCTTCGTGTTCTCGAGTCCGAAGCCCTTCGTCACCGGGCGACGGCCGACCGCCACCAGCACCACCTCGGCCTCGATCTCCTCGATCTGGTCGCCCACGGCCGCTTTGACCACCGCTTTGCCGTTGCGCTCCTCCCAGCCCTTCGCCATCGCCTTGGTCAGGATGCGTCCGCCGTCGGCTTCGATCTGCTTGTGGACCACCTTGGCCAGGTCCGCGTCGCAGGCCCCCAAGATGCGGTCCGCGCCTTCGAGCACCGTCAGCTTCGTGCCCAGGCGTTGGAAGGTTTGGCCGAGCTCCAGGCCGATGATGCCGCCGCCGATGCACACCATCGACTCGGGCACGCGGTCCAGGTCCAGCGCGCCCGTGCTGTCGACGATGCGCTTTTGGTCGATCTCGAAGCCGGGGATGGCGATCGGCACCGAGCCCGTCGCCACCACGATGTGCTGAGCTTCGACCGTGTCGCTCTCTTTGCCGTCCGGGTAGTCGATGCGGACCTTGTTGGGTCCGAGGATCGTCGCCGTGCCCGTCACGTAGGTCGAGCCGTTGGTCTTGACCAGGCTTTGCACGCCGCCGGTGAGCTTTTTGACGATGCCCGCCTTCCAGCTTTGCATCTTCGACATGTCGACTTTGGGGGCCGAGAACTCGATGCCCATGTCGGTCGCGTGCTGGGCTTTTTCGTAGAGCTTCGACGCGCTGATCAGGGCCTTCGAGGGGATGCAGCCCCAGTTCAGGCACACGCCGCCCGGCTTGTCCTTTTCGACCAGCATCGTGTCGACGCCGAGCTGTCCGAGTCGGATCGCGCAGGGGTAGCCGCCGGTTCCGGCGCCGATGACGAGGGCTTGCTTCTTGATGTTGGCCATGGGGTCGCTTCGCTCGAAAGGTGGTGTGGGCGGGGGCGGCTCAGATGCTGGCGAGCAGCAGGAGGTTCGGGTCTTCGAGGTAGCGCTTGACCTCTTGGAGGAAGGACGCGCCTTCGAAGCCGTCGACGATGCGGTGATCGAAGCTGCAGGTCAGGTTCATCATGTGGCCGATCACGATCTCGTCGTCGTCGTTCACGATGGGCGTCTTGCGGATCGCGTGCACGCCGAGGATGCCGACCTCGGGGAAGTTGATGATCGGCGTGGCGAGCACGCCGCCGATCGTGCCCAAGCTGGTGATCGTGAAGGTGCTGCCCGTGAGTTCGTCGCGGGGGGCCGTCCCGTTACGCGCGCCCTCGGAAAGGCGGGCGATCTCGCGGCCGATGTCGAGCAAGCTCAACATGTCCGCGTCGCGGATGACGGGGACCATCAGGCCGTTGTCCGTCGCGGTGGCGATGCCCACGTGGTAGCGGCTTTTGAGCACGATCTGCTTGGCGTCCTCGTCCAAGGTCGCGTTGACGATCGGGTACTTCTTGAGCGCGTGGCAGACCGCCTTGACGATGAAGGGCAGGTAGCTCAGCGAGACGCCTTGTTCGGCCGCGGCCGCCTTGGCCTCTTTGCGCAGCTGCACCAGCTTGCTGACGTTGATCTGCTCGACGTAGGTGTAGTGGACGGCCGTGCTGTAGGAGCGGTGCAGGCCCTCGGCGATCACGCGGCGCAGGCCGCGAAAGGGGATCGTCTGGTCTTGGCGCTCGCCGACCGGGCCGCGGCTCACGGGCATGGGGGCGGGCTTGGCCGCGGCGGGCTTGGCGGGAGCCGAGGCGGCCGGCGTCGCCGCCGGCGTGGGTGCGGGTGCGTGCGCCGGGGCCGGCGCCGATGCGGGGGCGGGCTTGGCCGCGGCCTCGAGGACCTCTTTTTTGGTGATGCGACCCTTGGCGTCGCCGGGCACGCTGGCCAGGTCGATGCCGCTTTGGCGGGCGAGGGCGCGGGCGGCCGGCGTGGCCGCGATGTGGGCGGTCGAAGGCGCGCTCGAGGGCGCGGCCACCGAGTGGCTGAGGGACTCGGCCTTCGACTCGGGGGCCGCCGCGCCGGCGCCGGACTCGTCGATCTCGCAGATCGGCGCGCCGACGGCACAGATGTCGCCTTCGGCGGCGATGTGCTGGGTCATGCGACCGGCGATCGGGCTGGGGATCTCGATCGTCGCCTTGTCGGTCATCACCTCGACCAGGGCGTCGTTGGGCGCGATGTCTTCGCCGGGCTGCTTGAGCCAGGCGACGATCTCGCCTTCGATGACGCCTTCGCCGATTTCGGGGAGCTTGAACTGAGTCATGGTCGTGGTCTTTGCGAAGCGCGAGAGGGGCGGGCGCTCAGCCGCCGGTCACGCGCACGAGGGCGTCGACGATGGCCTCGACGCGCGGCAAGCGTTGGAACTCGTGGGTGGCATCGAAGGGCCCGCGCGCGCCGGTGACCCGCTGCACCGGGGCATCGAGGCTCCAGATCGCGGCGTCGGCGAAGCGGGCGGCCAGCTCGGCGCCCAGTCCGTGGGTGCGGGCGCCGGCGTGGGCGATCACCAGCTTGCCGGTCTTGGCCGCGGCGGCCTCGAGGGTCGCGTCGTCGAGCGGCGACAAGCTGCGCACGTCGACCAGCTCGATCGAGGCGTCGACATGCTCGAGGGCTTGGCGGGCCAGAGGGACACAGGCGCCCCACGCGAACAAGGTCGCGTCCTCGCCGGATTGCAGCACGCGGGCTTGACCGAGCTCACCTTCGAGCTGCTCGTCGAAGGCTTCGATTTCTTCGAGCAAGATCGTGCGCGGCAAGGCGACGATGGTCGGGCCCTCGTCGCTGCACGCGTAGGCGGCCTCGATCATCGCGCCGAGCTCGGAGGCCGCGGCGGGCGTCACCACGCGCACGCCCGGCAGCTCGGCCAACATGGACTCGGGCGAGACCGAGGCCTCACCGCCGAGGCCAAAGCCCGGGCCGGTCGGCGCCAAGATCAAGATGCCCGGGCGCGAGCTTCCGCCGCTTTGCCAGGCCAAGGCCGCGATCTCGCGCAGCTTCGACAGGCCCTCGAGCAGGGCACCGCCGCTCGGCAGGGCCACGATCGGGCGACGGCCGCCGAGGGCCAAGCCGGCCGCGTGGGCGAACAGGCCGCCGTTGCTCAAGGGCGTGCCGAGCAGACGCTCGCGCAGCTCGGGGTCTTGGGCGGCGGCGCGGGACAAGCCGAGCATGCCGCCGTCGCGCACGTCCTCGCCGAGCATCACGGCGTCGGGGTGCGTGGACAACAAGCGTGCGCACACGCCAGACAGGGCTTCGAGCGCGTTCATGCCGGGCCTCCACTTTGGGCCGCCAGAGCTTCGCCGGCGCCTTGGTTCCAAGCCTCGATCACGCGGTCGAGCTGCCCGCGGGCCTCGGCTTCGATCACGTCTTGAAAGGTCTGGGTCCACACCCCATCGCCGTCGAGCTTGCGACGCAGGCGCTCGATGGGATCGCGGTGCCCCGGCACGTCGTGGGCGAGCTGGGTGACGACGACCTCGACCAGCGAGGGTCCATCGCCGCCGCGGGTGCGGGCGATGGCCTGTTGCACGGCGCGGGCGCAGCCCACCGGATCCGCTCCGTCGACGCGGCGCGACCACCAACCGTAGGCGCGCGCGCGGTCCGAGACCGGATCCCCCAAGCTGCCGGCCTCGGCCGGCGCACCTTCGGGCCACATCTGGGACTTACACACGAAAAGCAGGGGCAGCTCGGCGTAGCCGGCCATGCACATCGCCTCGTGAAAGGCTCCGGTGGTGGTGCTGCCCTCGCCGAAGCTGGCCGCCGTGATGGCGCCGCTGTTGGCGAGCTTTTGGGCGCGCGCATGACCGCTCGCCAACAAGAGGTGCAAGCCCAAGCTCTCGGTCACCGGCGCGACCTGGGCTTCGGGATCTCCGAAGTCGCCGGGCAGCTGCGGGCCGGGGCGTAGACCCAACAAGCGCTCGGCCACGGTGGCGGGCTCGAGGCCGCGGGCCAAGGCGGCGGCCGCGTCGCGGACGCTCGGGTAGAGCCAGTCACCGGCGCGCAGGCTCGAGCCCAGCGCGACCAAGGCGGCCTCTTCGCCAGCGGCCGAGACCCACATCGGCAAGCCGAGCCGCGACAGTCGCAGGTCCAAGCTGCGGGCGGCGACGAGCTTTTTATAGAGGCCGCGCAGATCCACGCCGGTCGCAGCATCGGGGTGGGTCAAGCGACCATCGGCGTCGAGCAAAATCTCGACTCCTTCGGGGTCCCAGGGCGTAGTTTCCATTGCGCTTGGAGCGCCCGCGACCGCGCCGCATGCGTTCGGTCGTGTCGCTCGTGGCGCAGCCGGCTTGTATCGACCCGCGGCCGCGGTCGTCAAGCGCAGTGACCCCGCTGTGGGCATGCGCATGGATGCATCCCCGCGCCCACCTACACCGGCGTGCGAAGGCGCTCGGCCGCGGGTATGCTGAGCTCTCGACGGGGTGCGCACGCGCGTTCACCCCCCACGCGCACACGCCATGCTGGCCATCCCCTCACTGTTCGCCGCGCTCACGATCGCGGGCGCTTTTTGGGTCGGAGTCCTGGCTGCACGGCGTTTACGGGACCTCGGCGAGGGCGACCGCGCGCTGGCCGAAGGCGACCTGCCCTTGGCCTTGCCGCCGGCGCGTGGGGGCCCCGGGCGCGACGCCGCGACGCAACGGATCCGCGAGCGCGTCGCCTTGCGCTTGCAAGGTGGCCTGCGCGACCCCGCGACCGGCGCAGATCGTGGGGACGAGGCCGAGAGCCTGGAGCTCGAGGGGATCCGCGCGGGCGACGTGGTGAGCATCGACGGCACGGATCCCCAGGCCGAAGGCGACTACGTGGTCGAGGGCGTGCTGCGCCTGCGCGAAGGCTCGGACACCCGCATGGTGCTGATCATGGCCGACGGGGCGAAGGAGCGCTGGCTGGTCGGCGGCACCCGCGAGTTCGAGTGGCTCTTCGTCGAGCCCCTGCGTGAGCACGGCTTGCGCGGTGAGCCGCCGCGCAACCTCGAGCTTCGCGGCCATCGCTTCAACTTGCGTCGCCGCGGACAAGCGGCCGTCGCCGCCTTGGGTCATCACGACCGTCCCGAAGCTCGCCGCGTGAGCACCTACGTCTACGAGGGCCCGGGCGAACGCCTCGCGTGGCTCGAGCGCTGGGGCGACGAGGTGCGCGTGGGCGAAGGTGCCCCGATCCCGGCGCGCGCCGTGGTCTTTTTGCCCGGCAGTTGAGCCACCGGCGCGCAGCTCAGCGCATCTCTTCGTCGTAGGTGACGTCGCCGAGCGAGATCGTCATCGCCCCGTCCGAAAGACGCCGCACTTCGAGCGCGCCCGTGCGCTCGATGTACAAAAACCCGTTGGCGCCGCTCATCCACTCGACGCGATCGACGGCGAAGATGCCCGGCATGCCCTGGTCCCAGACGCGTTCGCCCGTGGCCGCGTCGAAGGCGGTGATCCGCCAGTCCTCGGTGCCGACGCCGTAGCTGGCGACGACGCGCCCGTCGACGAGAGTGGAGGCTTGCCCGGAGTTCGGTCGCACCGAGCCCAAGTCGACGGCTGGGATGTCGGCCTCCCAGATGATCTTGCGGCTCTTGGGCTCGAAGCCCGCCGCGCGCGGGATCGCGGTGCCCGGCTTCTTGTGCCCGGTGGCGACGGCGAGCTCTCCTTCGACCATGACGGAGCTCCAGTCGGTCTTGGTCTCGCCCCCTTTGGGCCCGGCCGGCTTCTTGCTGCGTCCGGGGCTGCGCCCGCGCTTGTCTTCGTTGCGCGTCGTCTCGCACCAGTCCGGACGCTTGGCCTCGCGTGTCTCGCCGCTGCCCATGTCCAAGATCAAGTCGATCTCGTCGGCCATGCGCACCCAGACCTCGGCCGGCGCCTGCGCGCCTTGCCCCGGCGTCGCGGCCGGCGGCGCACACAAGTCTTTGACGCGCTCGCGCAAGGTGGCGGTCTTCAGGCGCGTGCCCAACTGCAAGTCGTGGACGTGCACGGCCCCGGCCGGATCACTGACCGCGACGCGCTCACCGTTCACGACGAAGTGCACGTTTTGATAGGCCTCGCCGTAGTTGGACAGGCCCTCGATGCGCCACAAGCGTCGACCATCCTCGGCCGCGTAGGCGTCGACGTAGAGCAGCCCGTCGCGGTTGTAGTCCCGCGTGCGCCCAATGATCGCCGCCGCGCCGTCGATCTGCACGGGGATCGGGTGCCCCCCGACCTCGTCCCAGCCGATCCGCTCGCTCCCCGTCGCGCGCCCGATGACGCTGGGGATCGAAGGCAAGTTGCCGATCCCCGCCTTCTCGGTGACCGTTTGGATCTGGTGGTAGACGAAGCCGCCGATCCCCAGCATCAGCACCAAGGGGAGCAGGGCCGAAAAGGCGATGACCCAGCCCGCCCGCTTGCGGACCTTGGTGGCGGCGGCCGGCGTGTGGATCTGGATGTTGAGCGGGGCGGCCGGCGGCGGAGTCGGCGGCGCGGCCATCGGCACCAAGAACTGGGTGCCGCAGTAAGCACATGCGATCCGCGAGCCTTCGGGCAGCCCATCGAGATGGGCACCGCAGTTGGGGCAGTCGAGCTCGCGTAGCGCCATGAATGCCTCGAAATCGGCTCAGCTCGCGCTCGAGCGCGCGGGGATGACGAGCACGGGGCAGGGCGCCTCGCGGATGACCCGGTCGGCGGTCGAGCCCAGAAAAAAGCGCGCGACGGCACCGCGGCTGCTGGTGGGGATGACGATCAGGTCGGCGTTGAACTTGGCGGCCTCGTCCAAGATGACGTGCAGCGCCAAGCCCGGTCGGCTGGAGACGGAGTAGTTGATCTCCGGGCAGTAGCGCTTGCCGGCGGCCGCGAGCACACGGTCGGAGTTCTGCACGGCCTCAGCGTTGATCTCGTCGAGCGCCCCGCCCAAGACGCTGGCGCTCGCCTTGCCACGATAGACCCGCCCGGCATCGAAGGCCGGCGTCGCGTGCAACAAGCGAAGCTCACCCTCGCCAGCCATCGAGCGTTGCGCCGCCACCAAGGCATCGCGCGAGGCATGGCTCAAGGCGATCTGCCGATCGTCCACCGCCAAGATCTCGACGCCCTGCTCATCGTCCTCGAGCTCCCGAAAGTCGATCGGAACCAAGATGCGCACAAAGGCCTGCGGGGCCGTCATGCGCGGAGTCTATCAAGGTGAAGGCGAGGGGTCAGGGGGCGGCGCAAAGCGGGCCGACGGCCGCTACAGGCCCGCGACCGCCGTCGGCACTCTCGCGAAGCCGCGGTCACCCAGGCCGAGTTGGCCGCGGGTGTCGTCGCCCCAGCAGACGACGGCGCCGGTGCGGGTGCGGGCGCAGGTGTGGTCGCGGCCGGCGGAGATCTGGGTGGCGTCGAGGGGCGGGCCCATGGCGGGGGTGGGGGCGACCTTGGTGCTGCCGGCGCCTTGGCCCGCGCCGTTGTCGCCCCAGCAGCGCAGGCGGCCGCCTGCGCTCGCGCAGGTGTGGTGGTTGCCGGCGCCCAGGCTCGTCGCGCCGGCCAGGTTCTTGACCGGCACGCGCGTCGTCCAGGTGCTCGAGGTGCCCGAGCCGAGCTGGCTCTTGTCGTTGCGGCCCCAGCACTGCGCGCGGCCGTCGCTGAGCAGCGCGCAGGAGTGATCGTCGCCCACCGAGATCCCCGTCGTCCCGATCACCTTCGTCGCCGTCGCCGGGACCTCGACCAAGGTGGACAGTTGGGCTGCGCCAGCGCCGTTGCCGATCTGGCCCTGGTTGTTCGCACCCCAGCACGAGACCTGGCCGCCGCGGCGGCGCACGCAGGTGTGCCCGCGTCCCGCCGCGACCTCGACCGCGTCGCTCATGCCGACCACGCGGCCGTTGCGTCGGCCGGCGCCGTCGCCCAGCTGGCCGAACTCGTCGCTGCCCCAGCAGACCACGCTGCCCGTGCGCTCGACCGCGCAGGTGTGTTGATCGCCCGCGGCCAGGGCCACCGCCGAGCTGGGGCCGGCCACGCGGGCGGGGAAGGGGCGCGAGCCCGAACGGTTCGGCGTGATCTGTCCCGCGCTGTCGTCGCCCCAGCAGTAGACGCGGCCGTCTTTGCGGGCGGCACACGCGTGCGCGCGCCCGGCCGTGATCGCCGTCGCCTCGGGCAGGTCGCGTACACGCACCGGCGTGTCGCGATCTTTGCGGTCGCCGGCGCCGAGCTGGCCTTTGTCGTTCGCGCCCCAGCACCACACCGCGTTTTGCTCGTCGATGGCGCAGGCGAAGCCGTCGCCCGCCGCCAAGGCGCGGGCCCCTTCGACCCCGCGCACCGGCATCAGGCCGCCCTCTTTGGCCGCGGGGGCCGAGGTCACCGCGTACTCGTCGCCCCAGCAGCTGACCTCGCCGCGCGCCAGGGCGCAGCTGAAGCGGCCGCCGACCGAAAAGTCGCTCACGCGGGCCAAGTCGCGGACGGAGCGGGGCTGGGGGCGCGAGGTGAAGGTGCCGTCGCCGAGGCGACCGTCCACGTTCTCACCCCAGCACGCCAAGCTGCCCTTGCCCAAGGCGCAGGCGTGGTGCTCGCCCAAGCCGACCTCGCTCGCCGCGCTCACGCCGGCGACCACGGCCGCGCGGGGGCTCGCCCCCGAAGGTGCGTCGCCCCAGCACATCACCGAGCCGCTGGTGCGCACCGCACAGCTCGCGTCGGCGTAGGCCGCGATGTCGATCACCCCTTCGAGGCCCTCGACTTTGGAGGGGCGGGCGTGCCCGCGCGTGCCGCCGTCGCCGAGCTGGCCGAGGCGGTTGGCGCCAAAGCAGAGCACCGCGCCGGTCTTGCGCAGCACACAGGTGTGGCCGCCGCCGGTGGCGACCTCGATCGCGTCCATGAAGCCTTCGACTTGCACTGGGCTGCGCGAGATCTGTTCACGCTCGTGTCCGAGCTGGCGGGTCTCGTTGCTGCCCCAGCAGCTGA
>JAUIJR010000144.1 GCA_030431075.1 Polyangia bacterium
GCGGCCGACGGTGCGGACACCTTCGTCGCGGGCTCCGCGGTGTTCAAGAACCGCGACTTCCCGGGCGACTACGCCGGGGCCATCGCGGCCTTGCGCCAGGCCGCCAGCTGAGACTGTCGAGGCCGACCGCGCTGCGATAGTCTGCGCCCATGCTTCGCCAGCTGGGCCTCGTCCTCGTCACGCTCTCCCTTCTCGGCCCGGTAGCAGCCTGCGGCGGGCGCAGCAGTGACGACGGCGACTCGAGCGGGAGTGCCGGGGAGTCGGGCGACTCCGATGGCCTTTGGACCGACGCCGAGCTGCGCGCGCAATGCGAGATGGGTTGCGTCCGCTTCGAGACCTGCGCGCCCGAGACCTACATGCAAGCCTATGCCGACGACGAGGCCTGCGCCGACTACTGCTATGGGCTCTTCGACGCACCGGATGCCTGTCGCGCGGCGGCCCCCGCCTACCAGCAGTGCACGGGCTCGCTCCCCTGCGAGGACTGGCCCGCGCTGCTCGACGACCCCGCCAACACCGATTGCGCCGCGAGCTGGTCGGTCGTGCTGCAGGCGTGCGAAGTCCCGGGCTGAGTCGGCGCGCTCAACCCTTGCCGGCCAAGAAGGCCGCCCAGGCTTCGGCGTGATCGTCGGCGTGAAGGGCCTGTCGCGCCCAGCGGCGCAAGATCAAAAAGCCGCCCACGATGATCATCACCGGGATGATGGCCAAAAAGGCCGCGGCCAAGTCCGAGACCTTGGGCATCAGCATCAAGGCCCAGTCGTAGGCCCCGTGCAAGAACACGGCGAGGGCGTAGCCTCCCCACAAGCCCGGCCCGTGCCCGTCGAAGCGGCGTCGCGCGGCCAGGTAGCCCATCATCCCGGCCCAGATCGCGTGCCCGGGCACGGCGAGCACCGCCCGCGCGACGAAGGTCGACCAATAGGCCTCGAGGTCTTCGGCCCCAAAGAGGTAGCCGACGTTCTCCACCAACGCAAAGCCCAAGCCCGCGTGCGCGGCGTAGACGATGCCGTCGAGGCGCTCGTCGAACTCTGGTCGCCGCCACACCACCAGCCAGATGACCGCGAGCTTCGCCAGCTCCTCGGGGATCGCCGCCACGACGAAGGCGTGGTAGGCGGCCGCTCCCGCCGACTCGGTCACGAACTCCACGCGTCCCAAGGCGAGCTCCGCCCACAAGACGGGGATGGTCGACAACATCCCCGCGAAGGAGACGAAGCGAAGGCGCCACGGTGGCTCCGGCCGCTTGCGGTCCAGCCAGTCGAAATAGAACATCACCAAGATGGCCGGAACGGCGCCGAAGAGCGCGAGCTGGATCCGGTCATCCATGTCGGGCCCAGCCTAACGCGTCCACCCGCGCGAGGGCAGTCGCCCGATCGGGTGGGAGGTCGCGGCCCAGTCGGAGGCAGATCCCCCGGTTTCGGTCGGCGTCTCCGACCGCCGGCTAGATGACGTCGAGATCCAAGACGTAGGGACCGACGTCGCTCGGTCCGGCACCGTCGACGACGAAGTAGTAAGTCCCTGGATCGAGCACCAAGTCGAGTCGTCCGTTGCCGTCGACCTCCCCCCCGGCACTACACGCGATCTCCTGGCCGCTCGAACATGCGAGGCCATGGATATGAAGCACAGCCTCGTAGCTGCTTGCAAAGGTGCTCGCCACGATTCGGCGCTGTGCGCTCAGGTTCAGCTCGAAGGCGACGTCAGGCCCGGCCGCGCCCGCCCCACAAGAGCTGGACGTCCCCAAGCCGTTGCTGTGGGAGCTCGTGTCCCCGACAAAAACGCCACCGTTCTCTGGCAGGACATGCGCCGAGACGCAGCTATCGTTCGCCACTACGCCGACGGGGTTCGCCGGAGGGGACGCGACATCGACGGTGAGTTGGTAGTCGTCGCCCGGAGTCCCTTCGACAACCAAGTAGTAGGTTCCCGCCGGCAATCCCCGCTGACGAAAGCGCGGCGCCGCGCCGCCGATGCATCTCATCAACTCGCTCGCGGGCATCGTCGTGCAGCCGTCGAGCAACGCTACTGATCCCACACCTTCGACGGACAAGTCGACGGTGACGTCGGCGGGCTCCTGAAGGGTGAAGGTGTAGACGACTTCGCTGGTCCCCGCCTCACATGGAAGCTGGAAGTCCGCGGCGGCGCCCGCAAAGCTCCCCAGGATCGGTGCGCTGCTGGGCATCACTTCGATGGGAGCCGCACAGGCATCTCCGTCTCCGTCTCCGTCGCCATCTCCGTCGCCATCGCCATCTCCATCGCCATCTCCATCGCCATCTCCGTCTCCATCTCCATCTCCATCTCCATCTCCATCTCCGTCGCCATCTCCATCTCCATCGCCGTCTCCATCTCCATCTCCATCGCCGTCTCCATCTCCATCTCCATCTCCATCTCCATCTCCATCTCCATCTCCATCTCCATCGCCGTCTCCATCTCCATCTCCATCGCCGTCTCCATCTCCGTCTCCGTCTCCATCTCCATCTCCATCTCCATCTCCCCCTGACTCGTCGGTATCTGCCTCACTCGTCGCTTCGCCAGTCGAGCTTTCGCTCTCCGAGGTGTCGCTCGCCGAGCCATCTTCTGATTCGCTGCCGGTAGCCGTCGTTTCGTCGACCGCAGTCGCCCCGCCGCCGCAGGCACCGACTCCGAACAGAGTCCCGGACACGAGCAATGCCACCCAGCGCGGCTTCATCGTGGACAGCCTACGTGGGCGCTACGCCTGGTGCCACCCCGACTCAGACCAAGCTCAAACGAGCGGCGCGCGCACGGATCTCGTCGGCCGCGCCGTGAATGCTGGCCAGCAGGGCGGAGCGCATCCACATGCCGTTTCGCACCTGGCGCCACACGACGAAGCCGGGGTGTGACTCCCAGGGCTCGGGCAGCTCGTTGATGCGCGGCAGCGGGTGCATGATCACGCAGTCGTCGCGCAGGTACTTGGCGTACTCGGGGTGCAAGACGAAGTCTTCGTTGGTGCCGAGCTTGCCCTTTTGATCGGGCGTGCCGCCGGCGTCGCCATCCCACTCTTGTTGTAAGCGGGTCATGTAGACGGCGTCGACCTCCTTGCCGACCTTCTCGAGGGCCGGCGCCAAGCGCTCGTGGATGCGCACGTCGATGCCGTGGCGGCTGATGTACTCGAGCAGGCCCCCCTCGGGCAGGTGGTCCTTGGCGCAGACGATGTCGAGGCGATGCACATCGAACTTCGTCATCATGTAGGCCAAAGAGCGCGCGGCTCGGTTGCGACCGACGTCGCCGACCAAGACGATGCGCTTGCCGTCGATGCCGCCGCGCGAGGCGAAGCTGTAGCGCAGGGTGTAGACGTCGAGCAGCGACTGGGTCACGTGCTGGCTCTTGCCGCTGCCGGCCGAGACCACGGGGATGGGTCGACCGCTGCGGGCCAAGGCCCAGCTCGCGCGCATGGCGAAGTCGTCGTCGGGGTGACGCACGACGATGGTGTCGAAAAAGGAGCTCAGCGTCCGCACCGAGTCATCGACCGTCTCGCCTTTGGCGAAGCTCGAGGTGCGCATGTCCGAGACCAGTCGAGTCGAGGCGCCGAGCTTGTCGGCCGCCGCGATGAAGCTCTCGGCCGTGCGCGTGCTCGGCTGCGCGAAGAGGTTCATCACCCGGTGTCCGTGCAAGATGCGGCGCAAGAAGTCCACGCCGTCGCGATGCCG
Organism: Polyangia bacterium; assembly: GCA_030431075.1. Taxonomy (GTDB): domain Bacteria; phylum Myxococcota_A; class Polyangia; order Nannocystales; family Nannocystaceae; genus JAUIJR01. The sequence continues at coordinate 3,654 of JAUIJR010000144.1, forward strand.
ATCGAGGCGTCGGATGGCCGTCGCGGTGTCGCAAAGTCCCTCGAGGTCGGCGCGAGAGAACTGCTGCGAGACCAAGACGAAGTAGGGCCGCCCCTCGCGAAAGAGGAGCTGCCGACGACGCTGCCGGTCTTCGATGCCTTGGACGAAGTCTTCGTAGCTCAGGGACGCGGGGTCGACGGACATGGGCGGCCGCGAAGATATGCGATCTCACCGCGCGCGCTCGCCTCGGCCGGGGTGGCGCAGACGCGGGCGCCTGGGCCGGCCAAACGCCCTGATGTCGACGCCGCGCCGCGCGGGGCCGCGGGCGCGGCGCTCGAGATCTCGCCCCGGGCGCGGCTCAGCCGCCGCAAAACTCGTAGTCGCCGGGCGCCATGCACTGATCGAGGCTCTCGACCCCGCAGCCCGAGGGCGCCCAGTAGACCTGGCCTTGCGCATCGCACCAAAAGCTCTCGGCGTCGTCGCAACCCTGGTCCGCGATGCAGCCCATGTACTCGAACACGTCACCGACGCACCACAGCGCGTCCGGCCCGGGCGTCATGAGCACCATGTCCACGGGCATGCAGTTTTCGTCCGCGTGGCACTCGGCGACATCGAGATCGCTGCAATCGCCCGACTCGCGGCAACGCCCGTCGCCGTTGATCTCGACGCAGCTGCTGTTGCCGCCAAAGTTCGTCTGGCAGTAGGCGTCGCCCGCTTCGCCGGGGGTGCAGCAGTCGAGAGCTTCGCAGCCGCTCGAGGGGATGCACGCGCCCCCTTCGCCACAAAAAAAGCCCGGCCCCATCAGCGACTCGCAGCACGCGTGGCCTTCGTTGTCGGGCAGGCAGGGCATCCCGCAGCTGCCCCCGGTGCCAGTGTCGGAACTTCCTCCATCGCTCGAGCCCTCACCGCTCTCGGCCGAGGCCGAGCCCTCGCCCATCGTGCTGCTGGCCTCGCTGCTGCTGGCCTCGCTGCTCTCTTCGCCACCGTCGGAGGCGCTGCCGCGACCGCAGGCGAGAACACACGCGAGCATCAAGAACGAAGAACGCGAAAAGCCAAGCATGGACTCAGCTTGCAACGCCTCTCGACGCCGAGCAAGGGTCACGCGGAGGCGCGGCAGTCGGGGCAGGTGCCGACGACCTGCAACTCGGCGTCACGGATGGCGTCGCGCCAAGCTCCGTCTTTGGGGAGCTGGATCGAAAGGCCGGGCAGGCAGTCCACGGCCCCGCAGCTTTGACACGAAAAGTGCGGGTGGACGTGCGTGTCGTCGCCGCCTTCGCTGGCCGTGTAGCGCGAGATGCCGCCGGCCCGACTGACGACCTTGGCCAAGCCGACCTCGGCCAGCTTGACCAGGTTGCGAAACAAGGTCGCCTGGTCCCAGTCGCGTCCACTGAGACGCTCGACCACCTCCGAGTGCGACAAAGGACGCGACTCGGCGACGAGCAGCTGGAGCACGGCGACCCGCGGACTCGTCGCCCGCAGTCCGGCCTCGCGAACGCGCCGCTTGGCTTCGTCTCGACTCAGTCGCACGGGTGCATCTTGTTGCATCTGCAATCCAAACGCAAGCCGATCAGCTCGTGGGGGTCGCTTTTTTCCGCCCGAATTCGGCTCTGGGCCCAAAGTCGACGCCCAAGCGCAGCTGCAAGCTCCACCCGGGCTCATCGGCGAAGTAGCGCACCAAGCTCGTGTACTCGCGGTAGCGCTGGTTGGTGAGGTTGGCCCCCACCAAAGAGATCCGAAACAGCGAGGCGGGCGCGTCGAGCTCCACCCCGGCTTCGGCCCCGAGCAAGAAGTAGCCGGGCGGGGGCTCGGCGAAGTCCGCGTCGAGATCGAAGCGGCGCTGCCGCGCGACGAAGTCACCGCGCAGGCCCAAAAAGCCGTCGTGCATGGGGCCGCGCTCCGGCCACAGCCAGCGCAGACCCAGGGAGTAGCGGTCGCTCGGGACGAAGGACAAGGCGCGTCGCTGGTCGAGATCCAAGGCGCGCACCCAGGCGCCTTGCCCCCGGAACTCGAAGGGGATCTTCGCCGGGCCCCAGACCACCCCGAGCTCTCCCCCACCGAAGAGTGCATCGACCGGCGAGAAGGTGAACAAAGGCATGGGCCCCCGAGCCGTACAGGTCAAGGGGTCGCACTGTCCTTCTTGGGGATCCCCCGCAAAGTAGATGTAGCCGTCGATGTAGTTGAGGTAGGCCGCCCCTTCCGCCCACAGGCGATCGTCTTGCCAGCGCAAGCTCAAGGCGTTGCCCCAGGTTCGCTCGATGCCGCTGCGCGCTTGGCCCTGCCCCAACAAGGGAAAGCTCGGCGCCGCCCCGTTCATGAACTGCTCGTCGATGGCCGGGGCTCGCGCCGCGCTGTCGAACTCGAGGGCAAAGGTCAGTTCTTCGTGCGCCGCGCTGGGCTGGATGCGGGTCGCTACGCTACCCGAGACGGGCACGAACTCGTGCGTGCACTCGGCACCATCGTCGGGGAGTCGCTCGCAGCGCGACTCGACCAGTCGCTCGCCCGCCCGCAAACTCAAGAAGTCTCGCTCGATGAGGGTCGCCTGCCTCCACACGAACTCCGCGCGCAGGCCGAGTTCGACTTCCACGCGTTCCGACACGAAGCGCTCGACCGCGAAGGCTCCCCCCGTCCCCTGGACATAGTCGGGGATCAGCGTGGTGTTGGCTTCGAAGTCGTTGTCTTGGTAGCCGCCCCCGATCCCGACTTCCCCGAGCCACGCAAAGCCGTGGCCGACACCGCGAGGCGCATGCGCGAAGCGAATCTCACCGTGGTGGTTGGTGAGCTCGAAGCTCAGCTGGGGCCCTCGAACGCTCCGCCGCACGATGTCGAACTCGTCGCGCGCGTCGAACTGCCAGTCGTAGCTCGCGTACAAGGTCCCCGCACGCCCCAGCTCGATGCGCGTGCGGGCCAGGGCGAGCTCATGGTCGACGGCCTGCCGCGCGCGCTCGATCTCGAAGTCGGCCTCGTAGAACTCGACCGAGACCGGCCGCCCCGTCTCGATGGCCTGCTCGAACTCGTCCACCGTCGAGACGCGCACGCAGCTACAGATCCCCAAGCGCGCCGCATGGTGGCGAAAGCCGAGCTCGAGATCGAAATTCTCCGAGAGCCAGCCGAGCTTTCCGCCGGCGTTCCACACGAAGGCGCCGGTGTTGTCGAGGGGGTACTCCGGGGTCACGGCGGCCCGGCTGCGCTTGGCGTTGGCGTCGACGCGCCAGGCGAAGCCCTTCGTCTTTTCGTGCGCGCCATCGATGCGAAGCGCACCGCCGCCGCCGAGGGGGTTGGAGTCACCCACCATCTCGACACTCCCGCGCACCCCCGGTGTTCGCGGTAGCGCGGGAGGATCGATGAGCACCACGCCGCCGACCGCGTCCGCCCCCCAGCGCGGCGTCGCGGCGCCTTTGATCACGGTGATCGAGTCGGCGGCCCAGGGGTCGACCTCGGGCGCATGCTCGAGCCCCCACTTTTGCGCCTCGTGCCGCACGCCGTCGAAGATGACGAGGTTCCGTCGCCCGAGCTGCCCGCGAATGATCGGCTTGCCCATGCCGCCGGCGGCCGAGCGCAGGCTCGTGACGCCGGGCAAACGCGCGAGGCTGTCGGCGAGGCCTTGGCCACGGCTCTGGGCCAAGGCGCTGCGATCGAGCTGCGAGCCGGGACCCGCCGCCTGTGTGCGCGGGGCGGGGGCGATGACGACGGCGTCCTCGATGCGATCGACCGCCACCGGTTCGAGGCCCAGGGTCACCGCGCGGGCTTCGGAGCCCACCGGCACCTGCACGCTGGCGGGCTCGTAGTCGAGGCGACCGGCCTTGGCGCGCAGCTGCGACTCGCAGCGGCCTTCGAGCTGCACGCGACCGGCAGCATCACTGCGCAAAGACTCCGAACCTTGCGCGCCTTCGATCTCCACTTCGAAGTCCGCGAGGGCCTCGCCCGTCCCGAGGTCGACGACCTGGATCTCGGCGCGCCCCTCACACGCCTCGCCCGGCGCACTGCCGACCATGCTCCAGCCCAAGCTGGCCCAAACGAGCCCCGCGACCGCCACCGCTCACTCCCCTTCCTCGGCCAGCGCCCGCCGGCCCATCGCGGCCAGAAGTCCACGGGCGTTGGCGGCTTGGGGGCCACGCAAAAGTCCGCGGCAAAGCTCGGTGGCCCGCGCGCGATCGTTGAGGCGGTAGTGCGCGTAGGCCAGCAGGTAGGCCAGCTCGGGGCGCCGCTGCACGAGTGCCTGCGCCCCTTCTCCGACGGCGACGACGCGGGCCATGGAGCCCGCCGCGAACAAGAGCTCCATGCGCAAGGCGAGGCGCGCGTTGGTGTCCTCGACTTGCATCGCTACATGCTCGGCCGCCTCGTGCTCGCCCGCCGCCGCGCGTTGTTGGGCCGCCGCTTCGGCCCAGCTGCTTCGACGCGCGGCCGGGGCCCGGAGCAGCGCCCGCTCGTACTGACCCGCCGAGGTGCGGGCGAATCCGGCTCGCGCGTAGGCAGCGGCCAAGGCGGCCCGGCCCTCGGGGTCCTCGGGTGCACAGGCCACCAGGGATTCGAGCAAGGGCAGCGCGCCCGGATCCCCGGCAAAGGCCGCGCCGAGGGCCTGCCGGACACGCTCCCCTTCGTCGCCGACTCCACAGTGCGCGCGGAGCATCGCCCTCCCCCGGGCCCGCGCCGCGTGCATCAAGCCCAGCTCCAGCTCCAGCCACAAGGCCTCGACCTCGAGGTCCAGCTGCGCGGGCGCGCGCTCGAGACCCGCGAGCGCGCGGGCGTAGGCTTCGGGGAAACGCTCGCGGGCGATGGAGATCCGCACGCCCAACAAGGCCCGCCCGGCGCCTTCGGGATCGGATCGAGCCCAAGTCGCGTCGGCCCCTTTTGCGTCGCCGCTTTCGAGCTGCGCGTGCGCGAGGTGCAAGCGCAAGGCGGGGTCCTCGGCCAGGGCCAAGGCGGCGGCGAAGTGCTTCGCCGCGTCGGCCGCGTCCCCGCGGGCCATGGCCAACGCCCCTCGCGCGCGCAGCTCGGCGTTCTCGGAGAGGTCCGCCGCCTCGAGCATCTGCGCGGCCTCGTCGAGCGACCCCGCTTCGATGCGATCGAGGATCGCCTCGTAGGGATCCGCCGACGAAGGCGACCCGGCGACGCTCGCTCGGGCCGCGCCGATCGACAAGAGCAAGGCCATGGCCCCGACTCTCGCTGCGCGCTCGATCCCCTGACCTCGCCCCATCGCCTACCTCAACTCGAAGCGGATCCGCTGCTCGACCGTGGAGGCCACCGCCTCGCCTCCCTCGACGGCGGGGTCGAAGCGATAGTTCATCGCCGCGGCCCTGGCCGCCGCATCGAAGATCCCCGGCGGCTCGCTGCGCACGATCACGACTTCGCGGACGCGACCACTCGCGTCGACGCGCATGCGCACCAAGACCTCGCCTTCGAGGCCTTGTTCTCGCGCAGCCCGGGGGTAGCGAGGCGGCGCCTTGAAGCGGGCGCGTGCGCTTTGCCGCAAGCCCGGGCTCGCGCCGGCCGAGGCGTCTTTGGGTCCGGCGCCCATGCGAGGCCCGACGAAGCGGCCGCGGGCCACGGCCATCGAGCCGGGTCCCCCGATGCCCCCGACACCGGCAAATTGCCCGGGCGGCGGTGCATTGGGGTCGAGCTCGGCCGGGGCCGAGGCGCTCGCGCTGCGCTCGAAGCTCGCCCCGGATGACAAGGCCGGCGCCGCCGCCGACGCGGGCGGCGGCTCGGGGGGCGGCGGGGCTTCGACGACGAGCTCGGCCAAAGGATCGCGTCGTGGCGGGGTCTCCTCCTCATCGATGTCTCCGCCCAAGGCGGCCAAGGCGAGCAGGGTCATCGTCACGCCGAGCGCACCGGCTGCGGCGAAGGCCAGCGAGCGACCGAGCGCCGTGACCGAAGCCGGGAGGCCGGAGTTCATGGCGCGCCCTCCGGCCCCGCCGCGGCATGCGGACCCTCGACGCCGAGCGCCACTCGGCCCGCACCGGCGCGGCGACATGCATCCATGGCCTCGACGAGCTTCGAGGCGTGCACCCCCTCGTCGGCCACGACCAAGACCGCGTCACCGTCGTGCTCGGCCAAGCGGTGCCGCACTTCGGCCTCGAGCCGCCAAGGGTGCGTCGGCCGCCCATCCACCGTGATCTCTCCGCGGGCCGAAACGGCGACGCGCAGGACATCGACGGCTTGGGCCTCCCCGGTCTCGGCCTCGGGGCGCGTGACCTCGATGCCCAGCTCGTGCGCGAAGGTCGTCGTCACGACGAAGAACACGAGCAAGATGAAGACGATGTCGATGAGCGGCGTGACGTTGAGATCCTGGCTCGCCTCGCCCGCGCGCTCGGTGACGCTGCCCAACCTCATGGCGCCCCCCCGTCCTGCACACGGGCTTCGTAGACGGCGTGCGCGCGCGCGAGTTCGAGACAACGGCGCTTGGCCCGGCGTTCGAGCAGACGCTCGAAGACCAGGCTGGGGATGGCGACGATCAGACCGAGCTGGGTCGTGATCAAGGCCGTCGAGATCCCGCCCGCGACGGTGCGCTCTTCGAGGTGCGCTTCGAGGGTCGAAGCGGCGTCGTGCACGGCGCTCTCGTGCAAGGAGGCGAAGGTGTCGACCATGCCCGAGACGGTGCCGAGCAGGCCCAGCAGGGGCGCGACCATGACCAAGGCGCGCAACAAAGCGGCGTAGACGCGGGTCCGATCGACGCTGCGCTCCAACAAGCGCGCGCGTCCCTGGGCGTCGGGCAGCTCGCGGACGCGCCGCGCGAAGCGAAGCACGATGGGCTCGCCTTCGCCCGCGTTCGCGGGCTGGCGCAGCTGCGCCCGCAGGAGTTCTTCGAGTCCCCCACGAAAGCCCCGCCGCAGATGCCACGCCCGGGCCGCGGCCGCGCTCCACATCACGAAAGCCATGGCCAGCAAGAGCCAGGCGATGGGGCCGCCCGCGCGCAGGGTCTCGAGGGCCGACGCGAACATCTCAGCTCGCCTCTCCCTCGCGCTCCTGGTCGAACAAGCGCCGCAAGGCCGCGCCTTCGACCCAGGCCGACAAGCGCCCCGCGCCGCGACTCAGCAAGACGTGCGCGAGCAGCAAGGGAATGGCGACGATCAAGCCGTACTGGGTGGTGAGCAAGGCCTCCGAGATGCCGCCGGCCATCGCTTGCGGATCCGAGCTCCCCTTTTCGGTGACCACCGAGAAGGTCGAGATCATGCCGCTGACCGTACCGAGCAGACCCACCAAGGGGGCCGCGCCCGAGAGCATGGCCATGACGCTGAGGCGCCGGTTCAAGGCATCGTGCAAGCTCCGCATCGCGGCGACGGCCTTTTGTTCGCGCGCTTCGAGGCTCGACGAAGACCCGTCGCCGGACGCTGCGAGGATCGGCGCCGCGACCGAGCCACCGGCGCGCGCGAGGGCGGCTGCATCGGCGTCGGGTTGCGCGTCGAGCAGCCTTTCGAGTCGACGACGGCGAAGCCAGGCCCAGCCCAAGACGAAGAGGCGCTCGACCAGGACCAAGGCCCCTACGGCCGCGAAGGCCAAGAGCACCCACATCAAGGGGCCGCCGCGACGCACGGTGTCTCGCCATCCATGGTCGGCCAAGGCGACATCGAAGGGCCGCTCCGGATCTTGCACCCAGGTGTGCACCAAGCGGCTTCCATCTTCGAGCGTCCGGATCTCGGCCTCGAAGCCGGGCACTTGGTGCCAGCCGTCGGCACTGCGCGCGTAGGCCCCCGACCCTCCGTCGGCGTCGACGTGGGCCAAAGATCCGATCGACAAGAGCTCGCGCTGCGTCGGGCGACCGCTCGCGTCGAAGACCTCGCGGCTGGCCACGCGGATCTCCGACTCGGACTCGACGCGAGCCAAGAC
>JAUIJR010000145.1 GCA_030431075.1 Polyangia bacterium
CCCGTAGGCCTCACCAGCGTGGATGGTGACGTTGATGTTGTTGCGCCGCACCAGGTCGAAGGCCTTTTGGTGGTGCGCGGCGGGGTGGTCGTCTTCGGCCCCGGCCAGGTCGAAGCCGACCACACCGCGCCCTTTGTAGGCGACGACGAGCTCGGCCATCTCGAGCGAGCTCTCGGGCGAGATGTTGCGGATGCCACACAAGATCAGCTTGCTGCGGATCCCGTGCTGGCGTTGGGCCTCGGCCAGGCCCTTGAGCACGGTCTCGACCACGCGGGTGTGCTTGAGGCCGCGGCGCGTGTGCAGCATCGGCGAGTAGCGCACCTCCATGTAGCGCACGTTCTCGGCCGCCGCGTCCTCGGCCAGCTCGAAGGCCGCGCGGTACAGGCCCTCTTCGCTTTGCAGCACGCGCAAGGTGATGTCGAAGGCCTCGAGGTACTTGACCAGCGAGCCGGTGTTCTCGCCGACGTGCATGGCCTTGGCCAAGCCCGCCTCGTCGTTCGCCGGGAGCTCGATGCCGCCTTTTTCGGCCAGCTCGAGAATCGTCTTTAGACGCAGCGAGCCGTCGAGGTGGACGTGCAGGTCGGTCTTGGGCAGACGATGAAAGAGCTCTTTGGGCAGGTGCGCCGGCTTCGTCGCGGACATATTCGGATCAGGGTACTCGATCGCGGCGCCCTGACAATGCACGCCGCGTGTCGAATGACCCGCGCTTGCGGTGAATCTCCGTGACGGGACGGCGACCCGACGCCCTCACACGCGCACACGCGGGGCGAAGCGGCCTTTGCGATGGCCGTGCCGCTGCATGAGCGTCGCGAACCAGCCGGCCAAAAAGTCGTCGACCTGCTCGGGCGAACGGCCGACGTAGTTCGCCGGATCCAGCGCCGCCTCGTCGACATGGGGCCCCAGCTGCGGGTCGGCCTTCATGCGGGCCATCAGGTCGTTGTCGGCGCCTTCTTGCTTCATGCGAGTGACCGACTCCATCGACAGCTCACGCACCCGCTCGTGCAAGCCTTGGCGATTGCCGCCCGCTTTGGTGCCGCGCATGAGCACGTTCTCGGTCGCCATGAAGGGCAACTCGTCGCGCATGTTGCGACGGATCGCCGCCCGGTTCACGACCAGCCCGGCCGTGACGTCGACGAGCAAGTTGAGCACCGCGTCCGTGGCCAAGAAGGCCTCGGTCAAGACCAGGCGGCGGTTCGCGCTGTCGTCCAAGGTGCGCTCGAGCCACTGGTTGGCGTGGGTCTCCCGCGGGCTCGTGGCCAGCGAGTGCACGAAGCGCGCGAGGGAGTTTATCCGCTCGCTACGCATCGGGTTGCGCTTGTAGGCCATGGCGCTCGAGCCGATCTGTTTTTTGCCGAAGGGCTCTTCGACCTCGCGCTCGTGCGCCAACAAGCGCAAGTCGCTGGCGAACTTGGCGGCCGAGCCACACACGTCGGCCAAAGCCGAGACCACCCAGGTATCGACCTTGCGCGTGTAGGTCTGGCCGCTGACGGGGATCGATCGCTCGAAGCCCATGGCCGCGCAGACCTTGGCGTCGAGGGTGCGGACCTTGGCGTGGTCGCCCTCGAAGAGGTTCAAGAACGAAGCCTGCGTGCCGGTCGTCCCCTTCACGCCGCGAAAGGGCATGCGGGCGGCGAGCTGCTCGAGGCTCTCGAGGTCCATGGCCAGGTCTTGGGCCCACAAACACGCGCGCTTGCCCACGGTCGTGAGCTGCGCCGGCTGAAAGTGGGTGTAGGCCTGCGTCGGCTCGGCTCGCCACTCGCGGGCGAAGTCGGCGAGCTGGCTGGCCGCGGTGTAGACCCGGTCCATGACCAGCTCGAGGCCGTCGCGCAGCATCACCAGCTCGGCGTTGTCGGTGACGAAGCAGCTGGTCGCGCCGAGGTGGATGATCTTCGCGGCCTCTTCGCCGGCGATCTCCCCGAAGTGATGGACATGGGCCATCACGTCGTGGCGAAGCTCCGCTTCGATCTCGGCGACGCGGGCGAAGTCGATGTCCTCGCGCTTGGCGATCAGAGCCTCGATCTGCTCCTTTTTGATCGGCAAGCCCAGCTCGGACTCGGCCCGGGCCAAGGCGATCCAAAGATCCCGCCACAAGAGCGCCCGGCGCCGGTCGGAAAAGTTCTCCAACATGGCGGCCGTCGCGTAGCGCGAGGAAAGCGGGCTGCGGTACTCGGCGCGACTTGCACCCGTGCTCATGGCCGCGGAGCATACACCTGCCGGCCGCCCCTCGCGGCGCGCCGCCCTCCCCCGCATGGTTCACCGCCCACCTCCACCCTCGACGCCACTGGCCACGCGTCCGCCTCCGCCGCCGGCCGCCGAGCTCGGTCGCGATGCCGCCATCGACGAGCTCACGGACTACCTGCGTCCTCCCGGCGGCGGCATCCACACCGTGAGCACGGGCAAAGCCGAGCTGCTCGCCAAGACCCGCGCCTACTTGGGCGAAGCTGCGCTCACCCGCCCTTGGCGTGAACAGATCGCGCTTGCCCTCGAGGCGCCCGTCGCCATGCTCGCCATCCCCTCGGACACGGGGGCGGGCATCGTGCGCGGGGCGGCCCGCGGCCCCGAAGCGATCCGCGCCGCGCTCGGTCGCGCGCCCGTGGCCGAGCTCGGCGACGTCTTTTGCATCCCGCATCTGCTCGACGAAGAGATGCTCGCCGACGACGCCCACGCTCGCTGCCGCGCCGCCTTGTACCCGCACCGCGATCACCACGGCGAGTCATGGCGTCCCGTCTCGCCGCTGGGCATGGCGACCCGCGTCTACGAGCTGGCCGCGCGCGTGAACCCCAAGCTGCGCATCATGATGCTGGGTGGAGACCACACCGTCAGCTGGGCGCCGATCGACGCGCTCACCTCGACCCAGTGCGAGCACAACGCAGACCTCGCCATCGTGCACTTCGACGCGCACACCGACTTGCTGCCGGAGCGCTTGGGCGTGCGCCACTGCTTCGCCACCTGGGCCTATCACGCGAACGAACGACTCGGTCGAGGGCAGCGCCTCTTGCAGCTGGGGATCCGCGCGAGCGGCCACCCCCGCGAACACTGGGAGTCCGAGCTCGGCGTGCGGCAGATCTGGGGCGAGCGGGCGCAAGCCATGAGCCCCGAGCAACTCGCGGCCTTGGTGTGCGAGCACCTCGAGGCCATCGGCGCGCGGCGGGTCTACTTGTCGAACGACATCGACGGGACCGACGCCGAGTTCGCCGCCGCCTGCGGCACCCCCGAGCCGGGCGGTCTGAGCCCCGCCCAGGTCGAGGCGGTCATCGACGCCCTGGCCCGCGGGCCCTGGACCCCGATCGGCGCCGACCTGGTCGAACTGGCCCCCGGCTTGTCCCTCGACCCGGCCGCTTCGGCCCGCAGCGTGGAGACGGCGACGCGCTATGTGCGCAAATCCCTCGACCTACTGGCGGCCGCCGGTTAAATTCGACGCAAGCGACGGAATAAGCCCCCGCCCTCCCTGTTCCGCGACCCGACGATGGAAACTGCTGCCCGCCGCGAGTTCGAACGAACCGCGCTCCCCCTGCTCGACAACCTCTACGGCGCCGCCATGCGCCTGACCCGCGATCCTGCGCAGGCCGAAGACCTGGTCCAAGACACCATGGTCCGCGCCTACCGCTTTTGGTCGAGCTTCAAGCCGGGCACCAACATCAAAGCGTGGATGTTCACCATCCTGCGCAACACCTTCATCAACGGCTATCACAAGCGCGTCCGCACCCGGAAGCTCGAGTCCGACGTCAAAGCGCAGATGAAACCGCTGGGCGCCAAGGCAGCGACCGGCAACTCCTTTTCGGCCCCTCCCGGACCCGAGGAGATGGTCGCCGCCTCGATGACCCGCGTGCGCATCATGGAAGCGCTCGAGTCCCTGCCCGAGGACTACCGCATGGCCGTGATGCTCGCCGACCTCGAAGGCCTCGCCTACAAGGAGATCGCCGAGATCATGGACTGCCCGATCGGCACGGTGATGAGCCGCATCTACCGAGGGCGCAAGCTCATGCACAAACTCCTGTTCGACCACGCCGTCGAGCAAGGCCTCGTCGACCCGCCCGCCGATGGCGAAGCCGTCGACATCAACAGCTACCGAAAGGCCAAGCAGCGTCGCCGGGCCTGAGCCCTTCGACCCGAGGCCCTCCCTAAATTGAGGAACACCACGCATGGATCACGCAGATCACGAATCGCTCGGCGGATGTGACGAGATGGCCACCGTCTTGCAGCCCTTCATCGACGACGAGCTCGACGACAAGGAGCGCGACGCCATCGCCACCCACCTCGGCGACTGCGACCCCTGTCGCGCCGAGGTGCAACGCCAACACGCCGTGCGCGCGGCGCTGCAACAGCTCGAGCTCGCCGCCGTCCCCGAGGGCTTGCTCGCCCGCATCCGCGAAGAGCTCGACCGCGTCGACCTCGAAAACGCCGAGGGCGTGACCCACATCGGCTTCGCCAAGGGCGCGCCCTCTCGCTTGCGGGCCTTCGGCCGCGGCATCGGCATGATGCTTCCGGCCGCCGCCGCCGCGGTCGCCCTCTTCTTCGTCGTTCGCGCGAACCCCGAAGGCGAGACCGCCGACGCGGCCGGCATGCTCCCCGCCACCTCGGCCCCCGCGAATGTGGAAGCTGAGGTCGACGGCCCCGCGGCCACCCCGCCCAGCGCGGCCACGCCGATCGCGCGCCAGGCCCTCCCGCCCGGCATCGAGCTCGTCAGCGACGTCGCCGACCCCCAAACGGGCGCCTACCACTACGCCGATCGCCGACACGGCCGTGAATTCGCCGGCTTCGTGCAGCCCGCGGGGGCAAATCCGCCCGGAGGCACCCAACATCTGTTTAGGGGCGAGACCTATTATCTCAGCCGCGACCCCTCGGGACGCGCGCGGGTGCAGGTCCGTCGGGCGGGCAAGCTGTACACCTTCGTCGACGTGGGCGCTCCGGCGGCCGGCTCGGACGTAGGCGGCGAGGTCGACTCGGAGTCGCCCGACTTTCAGCGACTCGTCGCCTTCACCGAGCGCCTGGGCGACGGCGGGCCCTAAAGCGAGGCTGAGCCGAGCTGGTGGGCGCCGGCGCGCGTCGGGTCCACGGGGCGCCACCGGGCGGGAACTTGGGCTGGAGATCACCCGGCGCAGGCGATAACGTCCACACCCGTGTTCTCCGCGCTGATCATCGACGCCGACGCCACCTCCCGCCTCGCCATCGAGAACACCTTCGCCCCCCATGGTGCGGACTTCTCGAGCACCGAAGACGCCTCGGAGGCGCTGTCACTCGCGCGGGTGACCACCCCGGACATCATCTTCTTGCGGGTCGAGCTGCCGAACGCCTCCGGCTTTTCGATCTGCAACAAGCTGCGACGCAACGAAGAGACCCGCCGCATCCCGCTGGTCCTCTACGCGTCGGACGTCACCGACGACGTCTTCGAGCAGCACAAAAACCTGCGCACCCACGCCGACGCCTACCTGCGCATGCCGCTGGAGTCTTCGGCCCTGATGCAGACCGCCGGTCAGTTCGTCGACCTGCCGGCCGAGGAGCTCGCCGCCGAGAGCATGGACGCCATCGAGGTCGAGCTCGACGACGATGACGACGACGCCTTCGGCGACATCGAAGACGAGTTCGGTGAGGAGGACCTGCGCCCCGACGCCGAGGGTATCGATCCGGCCGCGCCCCTCGCCGACCTCGACGCCGGGGTCAGCGCAGGACTCGAGGTCGATCCGGACATCGCCGGAGAGACCGACGACGCCTTCGCGGCCTTGATGATGGAGGACGAGGCGCCGCCCCTCGAAGAAGCGCTCGACGAGCCGGAGCCGGAGCCGGAGCCGGAGCCGGAACCCGCGCCGGAGCCGGAGCCGGAGCCGGAGCCGGAGCCCGAGCCGGAGCCCGAGCCCGAACCCGAGCCCGAGCCCGAACCGGAGCCCGAGCCCGAGCCCGAACCCGACGCCGCAAGCTCCACGCCCCAGGGTCTGTCGGGGACCTCGGCGCGACGCGAAGTGCTCAACCTCAAAGCCCAGGTCGTCCAAAAAGACCGGGAGCTGCTCGCCTTGCGCGACGACCTCGACTCGGCCCAGCGCGCCGTCCTCGACGCCAAGCACAAGAACCGCGAGCTCCAAGCGCAGATCGGGGAGCTCGAGTCGCGCGCCTTGACCCTCGAAGAGCAGGTCATCACCGCCCAAGAGCAAGCCGAAGCCGCGGTCCAAAACAAGGACACCATCTTGCGCCGCGAGGAGGGACTCAAGACCCGCCTCGACCTCGCCAACAAGAAGAACAAAGAGCTCGACGAAGAGGTCTCGGCGGCCGCGACGGCGGCCGAGAAGGCCCTCGCCGATTTCTCGGCCATCCAAAGCGCCCTCGAGGCCGAGCAGGTCAAGAACGTCGAGCTCGTCGCGGCCCAAGACGCGACGGCGGCGAAGATGGCCGAGCTTCAAGAGGAGCTGGCCGAAAAGCGCGGTGCCCTCGAGCTGGCCAGCGAGAAATCCCTCGCCTTGTCCGAGACCCTCGGTGCCCTCGAGGCCGACAAGTCGCGCCTCGAGGCGCGCGAGGCCGAACTCGAGACGGCCTTGTCCGAGCTCGAGCGCGAGAAGGCAGCCGCGAGCGAGAAGGCCGAAGCCCTCGGCGAGCAGGCGGCCTCTCTCGCCCAAAAAGCCGAAGGGCTCGAGACGCGCATCGCCGAGGTCGAGGCCGAGTCCAAGGCCTCGATCGAGTTCCAAGAGCGACAGACGGACAAGTTGCGCGAGCAGCTGCGCGAGTCGGGCGACCAAGTCGAGCAGCTCCAAAAGAAGCTCGAAGAGGCCGAGGCCCTCGCCGTGGCCCGCCAACAAGAACTCGAGCAGCGCGTGGCCGGCCTCGAAAGCGAGATCGGCCATCTGGGCGACAAGCTCACCGAGGCCGAGTCGCAAGTCAGTGGTCGCGCCGAGCAAGCTCGCCGTGCGCAGCAGGCCCTGGCGGTCGCCCTCAAGGTGCTCGAGAGTTGATCCGCGCCCGCCCCGGCGCCCCGCTCGCTGACCCTTCGTCCTGCGCGTCACCGCGTCGAGGTTGAGCTTGGCCGTCGAGATCTTCGGAGACACCTCGAACCTCAAGTCGAGCCAGCAAAAGTCGCTGGCCCGGCTCGCCGATCGACGGGTCCCGCCGGACCGCGTCGTCAGCCAGGCCTTGGCCCGCGACCTGGTCGAGCTCTCGCGCGAGCTCAATCGCCGCGTCGGCCTGTACATCGACCGCCGCGGTCGCGTGACGCAGGTGATCTTGGGCAGCGCGAGCACCCTCGACCTCCCCGAGTTCGCGCGTGTCCGCGGCGCCGAGGGCCGCCTGCGCGGGATCCGTTTGGTGAGCACCCACCTGGTGGCCGAGGCCCTCGACCGCGAGGAGCTCGCCGACCTCTCCAAGCTGCGCTTCGACCTGATCGCGGCCGTCCACGAAGGCGCAGGGGGGCTGCAAGCCGACATCGCGGTGCTGCGACCCGGGCGTGGCGACGAAGAGGCCTACCTCGCCGAGGCGCTCCCGCGCATTCCGCTGCGGCACCTCGCCCCCGATCGACCGGGCAAAGAAGCCGCCCCCGACGCCCAAGTCCCCTGGCCGCTCGAGCCCTTCTTGCGCGAGCTCGAGGCAGCGCTGGCCGCCGCCCGGCCCAAGGCCCAAAGCGCCGGCACCGGCGTGCGGGCCGTCGCCTTGATGGTGCACCGGGGCGGCCCCGAACTCGAGGCTCGCCAGTCCGAATTGCGCGAGCTGTGCCGGACGGCCGGCGTTGACCTCGTCGAGGTCGTGGTCCAGCGGCGCTCCCAGCCCGACCCGCGCAGCTTCATGGGCTCGGGCAAGCTGCGCGACGTGCTCGTGCGTGCCCTCGAGCAAGACGTCGAGCTGCTGATCTGCGATCCCGAGCTCAGCCCCTCGCAGGCCAAGACCATCGCCGCCCAGACCGAGCTCAAGGTCATCGACCGCACGATGCTGATCCTCGACATCTTCGCCCAACACGCGAAGAGCAGCGACGGCAAGCTGCAAGTCGAGCTCGCCCAACAGCGCTACCGACTGCCGCGCCTGGTCGGTCGCGGCACCATGATGTCGCGGCTGATGGGTGGCGTCGGCGGCCGCGGACCCGGCGAGTCGAAGCTCGAGATCGATCGCCGCCGTGCCCAAGAGCGGATCCGGGATCTCGAGCGCCGTCTCGATCGCATGCAGGCCCAACGCGAGCAACGCCGCGCCCGACGCGTGCGCTCGGGCGTGCCGGTGGTGGCCATCGTCGGCTACACGAACGCGGGCAAGAGCACTTTGCTCAACACCGTCACCAACTCCGACGTGCGCGCCGAGAACAAGCTCTTCGCCACCTTGGATCCCACCGTTCGCCAGATGCGCTTCCCGCGGGACCACGAGCTGGTCTTGTTGGACACCGTCGGCTTCATCCGCGACTTGCCCCCCGCCTTGCGCCAGGCCTTCAGCGCCACCCTCGAAGAGGTCGCCACCGCCGACCTGCTCTTGCACGTCGTCGACATCACCGACCCCGACGCCGAACAACAGATGGCCACGGTCGAGGCGATCTTGGAGGAACTCGAGGCCAAGGAGCTGCCGCGCTTCGTCGTCTTCAACAAGTGCGACGCCCTCGAGCCCGGCGCGCGCGAGCGCTTGGTCGAACAAGCCGAGGGCCGCCCGCGCTACTACGTGAGCGCGCTCGATCGCCGCTCGACCCGACGCTTGATGGAGGCCATCGAGGCGCAGCTTTGGCCCGGGGTCGTCCCCGCCTCAGCGCCCGTCGAAGCCGCGCCCGTCGGCGAAAAAGTCGGGCACGAAGGCCCAGAGGCAAGCGAGCGCGAAGAAGAGTAGGCCCGCCGGGGCCAGCCATATGCCGGCGCGCCGGCGTCCACCGCCGCGCCCGATCCACGCGAAGCCCTGCACGGTGGCCACGGCGCAGACGAGGGCGGCGAAGATGGCCACGCGACGAGCATAACGCGTCGTGGCGCAGGGTGTGTGCACGCGCGAAGTTGGACCGCCAGCGAGCCAAGCGCTACAAGAGGGCACGGTGCTCGGACCCGAAGCCCCCTCCTACGCGGCCGCGGCCGCCATGGGCGCGCTGCAAGGAGTGGCCGAGTTCTTGCCGATCTCGAGCTCCGGACACCTCGCCTTGGCCGCACGCGCCTTCGGCATCGACCCGGAGCACGGCGGCCACACCCTCTCGGTGGTGCTGCACGCCGGCACCTTGCTCGCCGTCCTCGTCTACTACCGCCGCAGCCTGATCCAGTTGCTGCGCGATTTTTTCGGGCCGAGCGCGGCCGAGACGACGAAGCGCGCGCGCGCCATGACCCTCGCCATCGTGGTGGCGACCGCGCCGCTCGGCCTCGCTCTGCTCGCGCCCGTGCGTCGCGCGATCCTCTTCGTCGAAGGCGACCTGCGCTCGATCGGCATCGCCTTGCTGGTGACGGCCGCGGCCTTGGCCTTCACGCACCGGCGACATCCCCCCGAGGACGACCCGGACGAAGCGCCCGGCCTCGGCCCGGCCCTGCTGATCGGCCTCGCCCAGCTGTGCGCGATCACCCCGGGCATCTCCCGCTCGGGTGCGACGATCGCGGCCGCGTTGGCCCTGGGGCTCGGGCGTCGACGCGCCGCGCAGTTCTCCTTTTTTCTGAGCATCCCGGCGATCATGGGTGCGACCGTGGACGAGCTGGGCGAGCTCGCGGGCGAGAGCGTCGAGCTCGGCCCGCTGCTGCTCGGCTTTGGGGTGAGCTTCGGGGTGGGCCTGGCCTGCTTGGGTGCGCTCTTGGCGATCTTGGCCCGCGTCGGCTTGATGCCCTTCGTGCCCTACCTGCTGCTCGTCGGCGGCGCCGCGATCCTCTGGTGAACTCGCTTCGACGCGGGCTTCGGGCGGCGTGCCGGTGCTAGACTGAGCTTCGATGATCCCCACGATCGCGCTCATCATGGCGGGCGGCGGTGGCAAGCGGCTGTGGCCGGCCTCGCGCGCCGATCGGCCCAAGCAGTTGATGCCCGATCCCATCGAGCCTTGGCGCCCGCTGCTCGCGGCGACCGCCTCGCGCCTGACGGGCCTGCTCAACGCCGGTCACATGCGCGTGGTCACGGTCGAAGACCAGCTCGAGCCGGTGCGCGACGCCCTGCCCGAGCTCACCGAGGCCCAGTTCTTCGCCGAGCCGCGGGCGCGCAACACGGCCCCCGCCGTCGCGCTGTCCTTGGTGCACCTGCGCGCGCAGCTCGGGGAGATCGCCGACCACGCGGTGGTCGTCGCCTTGCCGGCCGATCACATGATCACCGACGAGCCCCGCTTTCGCGCCTGCTTGCGCCACGCCATCGAGCACGCCGCCGCGCACGACTGCGTGGTCACCTTGGGCATCGAGCCCAAGTACGCGGCGACCGGCTACGGCTACATGCAGCGGGCGGCCAAGCCCCTCGAAGCCGGCGAAGTGGGCATCTCCGAGATCCCGATCTACCCGGCCCTTCGCTTCGTCGAAAAACCCGACCAGGTCACCGCCGCGAGCTACCTCGCTTCGGGCGACTACCTGTGGAACGCGGGCATCTTCGTGTTTCCGCTCGCCCGCCTCGAGCGCGACTTCGAGCGCTACACTCCCGACTTGGTGCGCGCGCTGGCCCCCGTCGGCGAGGCCCTCGAAGCCGGCGCCGATCCGACCGCGGCCACCCGAGCGGCCTACGCCGAGATCCGCTCGGCCGCCCTCGACGTCGCCATCATGGAGAAGCTCGACGACATCCTGGTCGTGCCGGCCAACATCGGCTGGTCCGACCTCGGCGTGTGGAAGTCGATCGCCGACTTGCTCCCCACCGACGCCGACGGCAACGCCATTGCCGTCAACGCCAACCACGAGGTCGTGCTCATCGACAGCCGCGACAACCTCGTCTTCTCCGAGGACGCCACCGTCGGGCTGATCGGCGTCGAGGACCTCGCGGTGGTCGTCAGCGACAACAAGGTCTTGGTCTGCCCGAAGTACCGCTCCCAAGAGGTACGCGACCTCGTCAAAGAGCTCACCCGGCGCAGCCTCAAGCGCTGAGTTCGCTCAGGTCCACGCCCGCGCCCGCCAGCGCGCGCCCCACAGCATCTGCGCGTGGGTCAGCGCGGCGGCCATGATGCTGGCTTCGGCCACGGCGAAGATCCACTGCCCGAGGTCGACCCAGGCGTCGGGCATGTCCGCCCCAAAGCGCACGGTCAGTCCGTCGAGCGCGAGGTAGGCGAAGCCGCCGATGCTCATCAACAAGTAGGGCCGCGCGACCTGACCGCGCGCCATCGGCAAGAACATGCGGGCGAGCAAGGCCGCGACCACCACCACGACGGCGTCGGCGATGGCGCTCGACCCACTCATCAAGAACAAGCCCAGGTCTTCGGCCGCGTGGGGACGCGGCGCCGCCCGCCAGGTCTCGACCACGTCGACGCTCAAGCGCGCCGCCACGAAGACCGCGAAGCCGGCCACCAAGCCCACGACGATCCGCGCGCTCCAGGTCCACGGCGGATCGTCGTGGGCTTGGTGG
>JAUIJR010000146.1 GCA_030431075.1 Polyangia bacterium
GCGACTTTTGCGTGGGGGCGGCCTGCTATCCCGAGACGCACCCGGAGTCGCCCGACGCCGCCACCGACCTTCGCCACACCAAGGCCAAGGTCGAGGCCGGCGCCGACTTTTTGGTCTCGCAGCTCTTTTTCGACAACGAGGCTTTCTTCGGCTGGCGCGAGGGCGCGCGGGCGGCCGGCATCGAGGTCCCGATCTTGGCCGGCATCATGCCCGTCTCGAACGTGGGGCAGATCAAGCGCTTCACGCAGATGTGCGGGGCGAGCATCCCCGCGCGCTTGCTCGAGCGCCTCGAGAGTCTGCCCGAGGATCCGGTCGAGGTCTTTTGGACGGGAGTGCAGTACGCGGCCCACCAGTGCCGCGACCTGCTCGCCCCCAACATGCAAAACGCCTTCGCAGATCCGCCCCGCGGGGTCGAGGGCATCCACTTTTATACCCTCAACCGCTCGCCGGCGACGCGGGCCATCTTCGAGATCCTCCGCCTCGCCCGCTCGGCCATCTGAGCTCATGTTGGGCCCCGCCACCCTCGCCGCCTTGCTCGCCTTGGCCTCGCCGGCGCCCGAGGACCCGGCCCTGGTCGGCGGCGCGGATCCGTGGACGGCGGCGCAGCCCGGCTGCGGCGAGGCGCGCTGGTGCTTCGGCATCGCCTTGCACGTCGTGCAGCGCGACGAGGAGCTGGTGCAGACGCCGGCCTGGTTCGCCCGCCAGCTCGCCGAGGCGAACCGCCACTTCGCCAGCATCGACACCGGCTTCGAGCTGGCCAGCGTCGAGGCCCTCGACGCCGCCTACGCACAGGTGGTGACCCGCGAGGCCCGCGACGAGGCGGGGCGGCACCGTTTCACGCGCGGCGTGGTCCATGTCTTTTTGATCGAGCGCCTCGGCGACGTCGACGCGCCGGGCGAGCAGATCCGCGGCGTGCACTGGCGACAGCGCTCGAAGATCGAAAAGCGCTGGATCTTCTTGAGCGGCATCTCCTCGGACATGGTCTTGGCCCACGAGCTCGGGCACTTTTTTTCGCTGCCGCACTCGACCTACGCGATCAGCATCATGAACAAGCGGCGCCGCGAGTCGCCACCCCGTGAGGCGCGGACCTTCCACCCCGAAGAGATCCAGCGCATGCGAAAGGCCCGCAACGAGATGTTGGCGGATCAGATGCTCGTCGCGCGCGAGAAGTGAGCAAGCCAAGACAGCGATGGCGTGCTAAGTGCTTGGCATGCGAGCTGGATTCGCCCTTGGCGCGTTCGCCTTCACCTGCACGCTGGGCGTGGCCGGGTGTGCCAAAGAACCCGCGGCGCCGGCCCCCGTGCCCCAGACGAAGTCGGCGACCCCGGCGAACGCAGATCCTGCCGCCATCGACGTCGCTGCGGCCAAAGCCGCCATCGCCGATGGGGCGGTGGTCCTCGACGTGCGCACGCAGTCCGAGTTCGACGCTGGCGCCTTGCCCGGCGCCCACCTGATCCCCCACGACGAGGTCGCGGCGCGCATGGCCGAGGTCGAGGCTCTCGTCGGTCCCGAGCGCGAAAAGACGGTGGTGCTTTACTGCCGCAGCGGCCGCCGCTCGGGGATGGCGGCCAAGATCCTGCATGGGGCCGGCTACACGGTGATCAACGGCGGCGCCTTTTCCGATCTTCGCTGAGCGCGCTAGGATGCCCAGGCTGCTGGGTTCGCCTCATGTCTTTGCCTCTCGCCTCCAACTCTCGAATTGCCCTTGTCGCTGCCCTGACGGCCGCCCTGCTTCCGGCGGCCTGCACCAGCCCCGCCGCCGATGAGACCGGTGAGTCCGAGACGGGCGTCGAGGATCCGAACCGCGCGATCATCACCCACTTTTATGGCGAGACCACTTTGGCGCCGCTCGAGGAGGTCGAACCCTGCGTCTCGTGGACCCTCAACAACGAGGAGTCGCTCTGGGTCGAGCAGACGGATCTCTACAACCAGGGCATGTACCACCACAGCACCTGGATCGCGGTGCCCGAAGACAAGTACGCCGGGCCCGACGGCTTTTGGGATTGTGAGGAGCGCGGCTTCGACGAGGTGGATGCGGCCATCTCCGGCACCGTCTTGATCGCCCAGTCGACGCAGTCGCTTTGGGAGTCACAAAAGTACGGGCCGAGCGAGGAGGGCGTGGTCGTCAAGATCCCGCCGCGCCACAAGCTCGTCGCCGTCAACCACATGCTCAACGTCTCGAACCGCGAGATCACGACCGGCGTCACGATGAATCTTCACCTCGTGCACCCCAAGTTGGTCAACACGGTGCTCGTGCCCTTCCGCTTGGCCTACTGGGACCTCCAGATCCCGCCGGCCGAAGGCGGCGTGCCCACGGAGTCGGACTTCATCGCCGAGTGCCCCTTGGCGAACAACTTCGACTCGAACGGCATCGAGATGGACACCAAGATCCACTACATGCTTCCGCACACCCACGACCTGGGGAAGCGCTTTTACGTCGACGTCGTCGGCGGTCCTCGTGACGGGGAGCGCATCGTCGACATCGAGGGCTTCAACGCCCAGGGCAACGGGCAGTCCTTCTTCCCGCCCATCGACATGGCCGGCGCGACCGGCTTGCGCATGACCTGCGGCTTTACCAACCCACGCGAGGAAGTCATCGAGTGGGGCATCGGGGATCAAGAGATGTGCGAGGTGCTCGGCATGGCCGACTCGAGCTTGCTGATGGACATGGGCGTGTACAGCGTCGGCAGCGAGCAGCCGGCCGTCGACGGCGTGCGCCAGTTCGGTGGGAACTGCACCGGCGTGGGCTTTTATCCCAACTCGCGTCAGACGCCGCCTTCCCAAGAGGAGATCGACGGTGAGCTCTACGTCCCGGACTTGCCGCCGGAGGACGCGATGCTGCCCGAGGTGCCCGAGTGCGTCGACGTCGATCAAAGCGTGGCCGGCGAAGCCCCGCTCACCCTCGAGAGCGTGCGCGACACCCTCTTCGTGAGCTGCACTTGGTCGGCCTGTCACTCGGGCGCGAACCCGGCGGCCGACCTCGACTTGACCACCGACGACCTGCACGCGGCTTTGGTCGGTGTGGACTCGACCCGCGACGAAGGTCGCAAGCTGGTCGAGCCGGGCGACCGCAACGCCTCGACCCTCTACCGACGCGTGGCCTACTGCGAGCCCGAGAAGCTCGGCGGCGGCACCCAAGCGCACATGCCCTGGGGCAGCCCCACGCTGCTCGAGCCCGAGCTGGTCAACAAGCTCGGCGAATGGATCGATGCGGGCGCTCCGGCGCAGTAGTCGAGCCTTCGCGGCGCTGCTCCTCGCAGCGAATGGGACGGCCTGCGCCCCGGGCGAGGGGCAGTACGGCGGCCCCTGGCTCGCGCGCGAAGACTTGCGCTTGCTGACGCCGCAGCTCTACGTCCCGGTCCCGCGCGCGCACCCCCTCAACGACACGGTGGGCTGGGCCTACCTGCTGACCTACGAGAGCGCCTCGCAGATCAACACGTGGACGCTGCGCAGCCTCGAGCGCCTGGAGCCCCTGGTGCTCGCGGCCCGTAAGGACGAGGGCTTTCGCCTCGAAGACGGCCGGCGCGCCTGGGGCCCCTACGAAGACCCCGAAGGCCGCGAGCTCGAGTGGCGCGTGGCGGAACTCGAGCAGGCCGAGGGTTTGACGCTCGAGGTCTGGGACCCGCAGCGCGATCGCTGGCGCCGCTATGTGCACGCCGAGGTCCAAAGCGACGAGACGGGCCGGCGCCGCGGCGTCTTCCGGCTCGAGGCGGGCTTGGCCCAAGCGCTGCCGGAGCTGGGCTACCACCTCCACGACACCATCCGCGAGTACACGGGGACCCTCGAGCTGAGCTTCGAGCGCAGCGCCGAGCTGCACCGCGTCGAGATCGAGTGGTCCGACTTCGCGGCTGTCGACACCGGCCTCGAAGGCATGAGCTTTCGCGTCGGCGGCCCGCTGCACTACGCGCGCACACCCGACGGTGCGGGGCAGATCGACTACTGGCGCGCGGGCACCTTCGACGACGTGGGCTTCACCGACGGCGCGCTCGACCGCATGCAGATCGAGCTCCTTTGGTCGGCCGCCCCCGAGTCGATGGAGCCCGGCTTCGCCCGCGCCCGCATCGCCGACGACGAGGCCCAAAACCCCGGCGGAGATCCGGTGGCGGGGCCCCTCGAGATCCAAGAGTGCTTCGATGCCGCCGGCGATCTGGTGTGGCGCCGGATCACGCCGGCCTACCTCGAGGTGCAGCCCGACTACGAAAAAGGCGAGCTGGCGCAGTGTGCCGGCGCGTCGCCGTGGCCGCCGTTGGAGTGAGGGGTGGCTCCGGCCGCCCCCGCCCGAAGCTAGATCCCGCCGATGATCGTCCGCTCCGCTTTGCCTTCGGGCGCGAGCTGGGGGACGGCGGCGGAGTGGGTGTCGATGACCGTGAGGAGCTCGCGCTGCATGTCGCGGGCGGACTCGTAGCGGTGGTCGGGGTCTTTTTGGCAGGCCTTGCGGACGATCTTGTCGAGCTGCACGGCCAAGTGGGGGTCGGTGCCCCGCGAGAGGTAGGGGATCAGAGCGTCGATGCCGCGAGAGCGCTGGGCTTCGATCCAGTCGCGGACGTGGCGGCCTTCGAGGTCCTGGAAGGGGTGGCGGCCGGTGAGCACCTCATAAAGGCTCATGCCCGCCGCGTAGATGTCGGCGCGGTGATCGAGGCTGCCTTTGCGGGTCTGCTCGGGCGCCATGTAGCGGGGGTCGCCGCACAGGGGCTCGTCGCGCGGGGGAATCTCGAGGTCGAGGGCCACGCCGAAGTCGAGCAGCTTGGTCGTGACAAAGGCCGTATTCGGATCGCGGGCGACGAAGATGTTGGCCGGCTTCACGTCGCGGTGGACGACCTTGCAGTCGTGCGCGTACTGCAAGGCGGCGAGGACTTGGCGAAAGACGTCGCCCACCGAGCGCAGGGGAGCGCGCTCGCCGGCGATGGCTTTTTTGAGGACGACCTCTTCCATGTCCACGCCGGGCAGGTACTCCATCGAGATCCACTCGGTGGGGGCGTCGCCGCGGGGAGACTCGATGCTGCCCATGTCGAAGACGCGGACGATCGAGGGGTGGGTGAAGCGGGCGCCGAAGATGGCTTCGCGACGAAAGCGGCGGCGCTCGGCCTCCGGCACGTCGTCTTTCATGATCTTCAAGGCGATGTCGCGCTCGAGGACCGGGTCGTAGGCTTGGTAGACCCAGCCCATGCCGCCTTCGCCGAGCAAGCGGCACAGCTCGTAGCGCTTGACCTGGTGGATCTCGCGGCCGTCGAGGCGGCGGGATCCGAAGGCGATGGCTGTGCCCATGGCTCGACCCTAGCCGTGGCCGGCGGGGGGCGAAAAAAAGCGGCGGAAGGTCGCATGCGCGCATGGCGCGTGCACGCTGGGCCGCGATTTCGGGCGCTGCGCGGGGGCGCAGGCGCTCTGTGGATCCGATCAGTCGCGGGTCAGCTTGCGGTACTTGATGCGCTTGGGCACCAGCTCGTCGACGCCGAGGCGGGCTTTGCGATCGGCCTCGTACTCGGCGTAGTTGCCCTCGAACCAGGTCACCTGAGAGTCACCCTCGAAGGCGAGGATGTGGGTGGCGATGCGGTCCAAGAACCAACGATCGTGGCTGATGACGACGGCGCAGCCCGGGAACTGCAACAAGGACTCTTCGAGGTGGCGCAGGGTGTCCACGTCGAGGTCGTTGGTGGGCTCGTCGAGCAGCATCAAGTTGCCGCCGCGCTTGAGCAGCTTGGCCAGGTGCACACGGTTGCGCTGGCCGCCCGACAAGGTGCCGACCGCTTGTTGTTGGGCTTGGCCGTTGAAGTTGAACTTGCCGACGTAGGCGCGCGAGTTGATCTCGCGGCCGCCGAGCGAGAGGGTCTCGGCGCCGCCGGAGATCTCTTCCCAGACGCTCTTTTCGGGGTCGAGGGCGTCGCGGGACTGATCCACGTAGGCGATGTCCACGGTGTCGCCGATGACCAGGTTGCCGCCGTCGGGCGTCTCTTGGCCGGTGACCATGCGAAACAAGGTGGTCTTGCCGGCGCCGTTGGGGCCGATGATGCCGACGATGCCACCGCGGGGGAGGGTGAAATTCAGGTCCTCGAAGAGGAGCTTGTCACCAAAGGCTTTGTTGAGCCCCTTGGCCTCGACCACCTTGTTGCCCAGGCGCTGGGTGAAGGGGATGTGGATGTCGGTGGTGTCGCGGCCGCGGTCCTCGGACTGGCTCAGCAGGTCCTCGTAGGCCTTGATGCGCGACTTGTTCTTCGCCTGGCGCGCGCGGGGGGCCATGTTCACCCAGTCGAGCTCGCGCTGCAGGGTGCGCTGGCGCTTGCTCTCCTTTTTCTCCTCGTCGGCCATGCGCTTTTGCTTTTGCTGCAGCCAGCTCGAGTAGTTGCCCTTCCACGGCAGGCCGCGGCCGTTGTCGAGCTCCAAGATCCACTCGGCCACGTTGTCGAGGAAGTAGCGATCGTGGGTGATGGCGATGACCGTGCCGGGGTACTCGGCGAGGTGGTGCTCGAGCCAGGCGACCGTCTCGGCGTCGAGGTGGTTGGTGGGCTCGTCGAGCAAGAGCATGTCGGGGCGCTGCAGCAGCAAGCGGCACAGGGCCACGCGACGGCGCTCACCGCCGCTCAAGGTGGTGACGTCGGCGTCGGCCGGCGGGCAACGCAGCGCGTCCATGGCGACCTCGAGGGTGCGGTCGAGCTCCCAGCCGTTGCCCGCGTCGATCTTGTCTTGCAGCTTGCCTTGCTCTTCGAGCAGGGCGTTCATCTCCTCGTCCGAGCTGATCTCGCCGAACTTCATCGAGACCTCTTCGAAGCGCTTCAAGATGTCGCGCATCTCGGAGACGGCCTCTTCGATGTTCTCTTTGACGGTCTTGTCGGGGTCGAGCTGGGGCTCCTGCGGCAGGTAGCCGATCGAGACGCCCTCGGCCGCCCAGGCCTCGCCTTGGTACTCCGAATCCTCGCCGGCCATGATGCGCAGCAGCGTGGACTTGCCGGAGCCGTTGTGGCCGAGCACGCCGATCTTGGCGCCGGGCAGGTAGGAGAGGTGAATGTTCTTCAGGACCTCCTTGCCGCCGGGGTAGGCCTTGGTGAGGCCCTGCATCGTGTAGATGTACTGGTAGGAGGCCATGGGGCCGAGAGGATAAGGCAAAAGCGCGCCTCGGGTTGCCCGATCGCCAAGGCCGCGTCACCCGCTTGAAACTGGGCGTGCGCGCGCCCCTTGTCCTGAAGGCGCGGGCGTGTTCATCATCACGGCGCCCGACCCTCCCGGCGGTCGGACTCGCGCGAGATGAACGTCAAAGCCTACAAGAAGTCGCTGGCCCGCTACGGGGCCGATCAGTGGGGATCGCAATTTCTGCAGGTCAACCAAAAGGGCCACCTCGAGATGCTGGCGCCGGACCTGCCGCCGGTCGATCTGCATCGCGTGGCCGAAGTGCTCGAGAGCCATGGCTTTCGCACCCCATTCACCTTGCGCTTCCCCACCATGATCGAAGCGCGGATGCGAGGCCTGTGCGAGGCCTTTCGGATCGCGGGCGAGACCAACGACTTCAAGGGCAAGCACATCGGCTTGTACCCCCTCAAGGTGAACCAGCGTCGCTCGGTCGTCGAGGCGGTGACCGAGGCGCGCACCCGCATGACCTACGGCCTGGAGGCCGGCTCGAAGCCCGAGCTCTTGTTGGCGATGTGCCACGAGCCCTTGCCCGGCGTTCCGATGGTGCTCAACGGCTTCAAAGACGAGGAGTTCATGCGCCTCGCCCACCACGCTTCGGAGCTGGGCCACGAGGTCGTCGTGGTGCTCGAGAGCATCTTGGAGGTCGAGCGCTACATCGCGGTGACCCGCACCGAGACCTGGAAGGCCCACCCCAAGCTGGGCATGCGCGCCAAGCTCTACACGCGGGGCTCGGGCCGCTGGCAAAGCTCGGGCGGTGAGCTGGCCAAGTTCGGCCTGACCACGGTCGAGATGCTGGAGGTCACGCGCCGCCTCGAAAGCGAGGGCATGCTCGACCGCCTGCAGCTGATGCACTTTCACATCGGCTCCCAGATCACGCAGATCAAGCGCGTCAAGCGAGCCACCCGCGAGGCGGTGCGCTTGTGGGCCGGCCTCAAGGGCGTGTGCCCCCAGCTGCGCTACATCGACATCGGCGGCGGCATCGGCGTCGACTACGACGGCTCGAAGACCAGCTACGAGTCCTCGGCCAACTACGATGTGCGCGAGTACGCCTCGCAGGTGGTCTACGAGGTCACCGAGGTCTGCGACGAGCTCGAGGTCGAGCACCCGACCATCCTCACCGAGTCGGGCCGCGTGATCGTGGCCGAGCACGGCGTGACCATCACCGACCTGCGCGAGGTCCAAGGCTCGATCCTGCCGATTCCGGAGGCCTCTGAAGAAGAGGACCGCACGGTCTCGGAGCTTCGCTACACCCTCGAGCACCTGACGGTGAAGAACCTCGAGGAGTACTTCCACGACGCCCAGGACCTTCGCGACGAGGCGCTCGACCTCTTCGCGCGCGGTCACTTGAGCTTGGAAGACCGCGCCAAGGCCGAGGGCCTCTTTCACCGCTTGCGCCTCGAGTCCGAGCGCTTGTTGAGCCAGATGCCCAAGCCGCCCGAGGAGATCACGAACTACCTCGACCGCGCGCAGCGCAAGTACCTGGCCAACTTCTCGATCTTTCAGTCCCTGCCGGACACCTGGTCGATCGAGCAAGTCTTCCCCGCCGCGCCCTTGTCCCGGCACGGCGAGCCGGCCGAGATCAACGCGAGCATCGTCGACATCACCTGCGACAGCGACGGCTGCATCAAGAACTTCGCGCACCCGGACGAGAACCTGCGCTTTTTGCCCCTGCACGCGCCCAACGACGAGCCCTACTACCTCGCCTTTTTCATGACGGGGGCCTATCAGGACTCCTTGGCCAACGAGCACAACCTCTATGCGCGTTGCCACGAGGTGATCGTCCGCGCCGCGGACTACGACGCGGGCGCCTCGGTGGCCGGCGCCGTCTTCTTGGACACCGAAGAGGGCTACACCCTCGAGGTGCGTCCGGGCCTGACCAACGAGGACGCCCTCTTGGCCATGGACTTCGACGTCATCGGCCTGCAGACCCTCTTGCGGGAGCGCCACGCCGAGAACGACACCACCTTGGGCCTGACCTGGCCCTTGGGCATGCTGCGCGGCTATCCCTACCTGCGGCGCTGAGCCGACTTCCGCTCAACTCACCCGCGGCAGGCGCAGCTCGAAGCAGGCGCCGGGGCCTTCGTCCCCCTCTTCGAGATCGATCAACGCCAGCTTGCCTCCGAGCTGCTCGGCCATGCGCCGACACAAGGCCAAGCCCAGGCCGACGCCGGGGGCGGTGCCGGCTTGGTGGGCCTCGGCCTTTTCGAAGGGGCGAAAGATGCGGGCGCGTTCTTCGGCCGGGATGCCGGCGCCGTTGTCTTGCACGCGTAGGCGCACCCATCTGGCGTCGGTCGAAAGGCGCAGGCGGATCTGGGGATCTTGGGCGCTGCGTCCGTACTTGGCCGCGTTGTCGACCAAGTTGAACAAGATCTGTTCGAGGGCGGTGGGGTCGACCTCGAGCGCGGCCTCGCCGGCTGACTCGAGACCTTCGATCTGGAAATCGACCTCGCCGTCGACTTGCTCGCAGCGCTCGGCCAAGCGATCGCGCAGGCTCTCGATCAAGCTGCGCAGAGGGAGTCGCTCGCCGCGATCGGGCGCACGCCGGTCTTCGATGCGCGCGTAGGCCAGGACGTTTTGGACCAAGTTGTCGAGGCGCTTGGCCTCCGAGCTCAGGGTCTCGATGTAGCGCTGCTGCTGGGCCTCGTCGCGCACCATGCCCTCGGAGAGCATCTCGGTGTACATGCGAAAGGTCGTCAGCGGCGTGCGCAGCTCGTGGGTCACGGCCGAGACGAAGGCCCCGCGCCGCTCCGAGAGCTCGAGGGTCGCGCGCAACAAAAAGAAGGCCGCGAGCGCGACGGCCAGCGCGACGGCCCACGCCGAGAAGACCGCGAGCTCGACGGCCGACCAGCCCGTGGTGACGGCCGCCGGGAGGGGCCCGGGCACCAGGCGCACGGGGATCGTGGCCAGCAAGCGCGTCGCCTCTTCGGGATCCTCACGCACCGGGACGAGCTCGGCTTCGGGCAAGAGGTCTTCGATCTCGGTGAGCAGGCCGCGTTGCAAGGTCGCCCAGTCGAGCCAGGTGCCCTCGATCCAGCGGCCGTCCTCGGCCTCGGCCCGGCGGGCCAACAAGAGCATGTCCTCGTGCCACAAGGCGACCATCACCGACTCGCGCACGAAAAGCGGCTCGTGGGCGGGCGGGTCCTCGCCGCCGCCGTTGCCCTTGCGAATGACCGAGCCGAGCGCACCCGAGCTCGAGCCGAGCCCCCGCGAGGCTTCGGGGACGAGCTTGCCGCCTTTTTTGGGCAGGCCGTCGCTCGGCGCCGCGCCTTCGCCACGGGCGTCTTGTGCTCGTTTTCGTTCTCGTTCTCGTTCTTCTTCTTGTTCTGGGTCGTTGCTCGGCGCGCTGTTCCAGGCCCAGGCGTCGTCGTTGCGGTAGTTCTTCGAGCCGCCGTAGGAGGGGTTGGTCTTTTGGATCGACTGAACGCGGCGCTGGAACTCGGCGTTGGAGACCGAGTTTTGGTAGGCGATGGTCTGCTGCTCGGGGACGAGGATGTTGTCGCGCTGCTTGTCGAGCTTTTGTGCGCTTTGGATCGAGCCCTCGTTGAGCTGCTCTTGCAAGCCGAGCTGGAGCGAGCTGCCGTCGGCGAGCACACCGGCGGCGGGGCGGGGGACTTGGCCGTCGAGCCAGCCGTCTTCGACCTCTTGCTCGAAGCGCTCGCGCAGCTCGGTGGGCGTGCGCGGGGCATAGATGCGGACCCCGCCGGCCGACTGCGCGAAGCGAAGCTCGACCTCTTCGGGCAGCGCTTCGCCCTCGGGGCGCACAAACTGTCCGTGGGTGCGCCCGCTCTCGCGCACGAGCAGGGGCGACAAGGCCGAGTCCAGGCGCCACAGGGCGAGTCGGACCTTCTCCTCTTGCAAGGCGGATCGCGCCGCCGCCTCGCGCTCTTCGTCGAGGCGCAGCAGCTGCCAGCTCAGCCCGGCCAAGCCGGCGGCGATGAGCAGTGCGCAGGTCGCAAAGAGGATCCAGACGCGGCGACGCGAGGACACGAAGCTAGTCCGCCTTTCCGTGGCCGAACATGTAGCCCTTGCCGCGCACGGTCACCAGAACCTCGGGCTCGGACTTTGCGTCGCGCAGCTTCTCGCGCAAGCGGGCCACGTGCATGTCGATGGTGCGCGTGCGCTGGTGGGCGGCGGGGTTCAAGCGCCACACGTGCGACAAGATCTCGTCGCGCCCCACGGCTCGCCCCGCGTGCTCGGCCAAAAAGGTCAGCAAGTCGACCTCGCG
>JAUIJR010000680.1 GCA_030431075.1 Polyangia bacterium
CGGATCGAGCTTGCTCAAGGAGAGATGAACGAAGTTGTTGCCCTCGAGCACGCTGAGCTGAGTCATCGACGCGTACCAAGACGCGCGCGCGCCCACGCCATCGATCTCGGTGAAGGTCGGGGCTTTGCCGCCGGCGGTCATCGCCTTGGAGAGGCTCTGCAAGCTGGCGTCGAAGCCGGCCGCGGCCGAGGCGGGGCTGGCGAACTCGCGCCCGGAAAGTGCGACGGTCAGTTCACCCGTGGCCACGCGCGTCTCACCCGGTGCGGTCCAGGTGTAGACACAGGTGTTTTTGACGAACTTGGCCGGGACGATCTCGAGCTTGGTTTCGGGCCGCGCCTTTACGGCGGCCAACAAGGTCCCCTCGTAGATCCAAGTGCAGGCAGGCTCGGTCTTCGTGGCGGGTCTTTCAGGGGCCTTCGCTTTCGCTGGCGCATCGGCTCGAGCGGCGCCGGCGTCTGCAGGTTTCGTCGCCTCGGCCGCCTCGGCGGTGCCAGTGGATGCGACCGGGGCCTGGTCGGAGGCACCGGAGTCACACGCGAAGGCTCCCAAGGAGGCATAAAGGACGAGCAGGCGAGTCGGCAGGGACATGCCGCCACAGTAGGCCAAAGCAGCCCGCGCAAGGCTGAGCGAGAGATGAGTTCACGCGTGGCCGCTCGGGTCCCACGATCACGTATGGATACGCGAAGGCCAAATGCGGCTGCGGCCCGATGTGAGTGACGGGCGCGCTCAGACCTTGCCCTTGAGCAAGGAGCGCACGCTGAGTTTTCCGTAGCCCCAGACCGTGCGCGCGAAGGTCTTGAAGTCGAGGGTGCTGACCATGGTGTCGGCGAGGCCGAAGGGCAGCATGCCGGGGATGAAGCCGCGCGAGTACTCGAGCATCCAGGCGCGGTCGGGGATCCGGTAGCCCTTGACGCGATCGGAACCGAGGTAGGCCTTGGAGCCCGGGCCGTAGACGGCGCGCGAGGTCTCGCCTTCGTGGTAGCACCACATCTCACCGTCGAAGACCCAGTCGTAGACCTCGGTGCGGTAGCGGCCCGAGTGACCTTCGGTGCCGATCGGGCTGCCGAAGATGATGATGTACTCCGACACCGAGCAGTGCAGCAGGGTCATCTGGCCCATCGCGCCGCCCGCGTTGTTGAACATCCAGCGCCGCGGTCCCGTGTCGATGTGACCCGGGTAGGCCTCGGCCAAGGCCGCCGTGATCGCGTCGAAGGCGTCTTCGAGGGGCATGTCGACCCCCCGCTTGGCGCAGCCGTGCAAGACCTCGGGGTCGAAGATGAATCCCATCGCCCGCGAGGGTACCGCCGAGGCCTCTGGGGCCGCGATTCGAGCCCGATCAGGCAAAAACGCGCACGTGGCGCGCGTTTCGCGGGCTCCGCACGCTCGCGCTTGCTCCCCGGCCCCAGATCCTTTAGATCACGCGCCTCGCGTTCCCGGATGCACCGGGCGTGAGGGCGGCATCCCGCCGCATCACCTCGCTCCCCGCGACGTCGGGGGGCCCAAGACCGAGAGGAAAACACATTGTCTCAAATCGGAAGCGTGCACTCGCAGGGCGCCATTCAAGGCACCGCCCGTGAGTACGAGTGCGTCATGATCGTTCGTCCGACGACGACGAAAGACGGGATCAAAGAGCTCGTCGATCGCGTTCAGGGCATCTTCGGCAAGACCGGGGGTCGTCTTCAAAAGATCGACAACTGGGGTCTTCGCACCCTGGCCTACCCCATCGCCAAGAACAAGCAGGGCGTCTACTTGTACCTGCAGTACCTCGGTGGCTCGGACCTCGTGCTCGAGCTCGAGCGTAACCTTCGCATCTGGGACGAGGTGGTTCGCTACCTCAACGTGCTGATCGACGAGGACGTCGACCCCACGGCCCGCCCCAGCGAGATCAGCGAAGAGCTGCTCAGCGCCGCCACCGAGTCCGCCCCCGATCCCGTCGAGATCGCCCGCGCCGAGGCCGAGGCCCGCGCGGCCGAAGAGGGCAACGAAGCGTCGGACGACAGCGACGACGACAACGACAACGACGCGGGCGACGACGCGTCGGACGATGACGACGAGGAAAGCGAGGACTAGACCATGTCCGAAGATCGAAACAGCGATAGCCGTGATGGCGAGCG
>JAUIJR010000681.1 GCA_030431075.1 Polyangia bacterium
GGACCAAGGCGTGGTCCAGCAACAAGCGGCGCCGCATGGCCGAGGGCAAGCTGATCGACCAGTGCCGGATCGGGACCTCGGGGATCAGGCTCTCCAGCCGCCGCGGGGCCCCCCGCCCGCCACACAAAGGGCAGTTGGCCCCGCAGCGAAAGGCCAGCCGCTCGCGCGTCTCGCAGCGCGGGCAGGCCAGGTGCACGACACCAACACAGGGCAAGGGCGCACCTTCGAGACGCGCGAGGAGCTTTCGCAGCGGCTCCGAGAGTTCGGGCAGCTGCGCGCGCAAAGAGGCCGCGCTGCGCTGCACCGCCCGAAACTCGAGCTGACGGGGATCCGGCACGGCCGACATGGGGGAGGGCGACAAAGCAAAGCCCGTGCCACCGCAAGTGCGCGAACACAGGTCGCCGCAATATGGCGAGCGGCCCGCCCACGGGACGCGTCCCGGCCAATGGCCTCAGTTCTCCGAAGTCGCGCGCCCTCAGTCGCCGATTTCGGCCAGCGCCTTGGCGTGGCTTCGCACTGCCTCGCGCAGCTCGGCCGGCTCCACGCGCTCGAGGGCATCACCCAAGCTCAGCAAGCGCCGCGCGAGCTCCCGACAGGATCGATAGGGCACCTCGCGCTCGAGCAGCTCGCCGGCTTCGATCCAACGATCCACTTGGGCGGGGTGCCAACGCAGGCGATGGATCCAGCGCGCGACCCCCCCGCGCACCCGGATCTTGGCCGTCTCCGGGCGATCGTAATCGATGCCGAAGGCCGGATCCGCATCCCCCCAGATCTCGCGCGCGGCCGGCATGGCGGCCGAGGGCGCGAGCCCTTCGACCGGGAGCACCGACTCGACGTGCGCGACGGCGAAGCTGCGCGCCTCCCCGTGGGTGAGCGAGTAGGCCCGCAAGTAGACGGCCCCGTCGTGCATGCGCAGCTGCCAGGGCTCGACGCGATAGGCCCGCGCCTCTTGCCCGTGGGGTGCCCAAGGGCTGGCGTAGCGCAAGTCGACGACCTCGCGTCCGATCGCGCGCAGCAAAGCCCCACTCACGGCCGGGTCGACCTCGCTGGCGTTGCTGACCGAGGCGACGATGGCGCCCGGGCGCGTGCCCGGAGCATCCGGCGCGGCGTCGGTGCGCTCCCGGATCTCGGCGTCCATCTGCTCGGCGAGCCGCCGCACGCGCTCGGTGATCTCGGAGTCGGCGAGCGGGGCCAAGATGGCGGCCGCGAACATGACCGCGGCCAAGTCCTCACCTTGGGGATCACTGAGCGGCAAGGAAAAGTGCGGGTCGCTCAAGCGCCAGCGCCCGGCCGCCCGGTCGAAGCTGACCGGCGAATCACACACGTCGCGCAGCCAGGTCAGCGCGCGCTGGATCGAGGGCTTGGAGACGCCGAGGGTGTCGACGAGCTCGTCTTTCGACACGCCCTCGGGCACCTCTCGCAACCGCAACAAGATCTTGCGCGCGGTCTCTTTGACCAGGGTCGAGGGCCCTTCGCTCACGGCGGGGAGGGTAGCACCGAGGCCCGCGGGCCGGTGGCCGGCGCTCGAACAGCGCCTGCATGCCCTCGTGCTCGCATCCAACGGCGCGAACGCGCGTCGCAGCGGACCCTTCAACCGAGACGAAGTCGCCGAGCCTCCGCACGCTCGCAAAACGATGTCCTTCGACGACGACAGGTGGGCGTATTCGAAAGTCGATACGCTCGCGCCGTCGTCATGTCGAAAAAGAAGAAGATCGTCATCGGGGTCCTCGCCACGCTCGGCCTGCTCTTGCTCGGCGGTGCGGGCTTCGTGTTCGCGCAGACCTCGAGCTTCGACGCCAGCATGAGCAAGGTCTACGAGGTGCCCTTGCCGGATCTCGCGGCGGTGGACGACCCGGCCGTGATCGAACGCGGTGAGCACCTGGCCGACTCGCTGGGCGCGTGTCGTGACTGCCACGGGCAGGACCTCGGCGGCCAGCCGATGGAAGACATGGGACCGATCGGGAGCTTCCACCCGCCGAACATCACGAGCGGCGGCATCGGCAAGGACTACAGCGATGCCGAGATGGCGCGCCTGCTCATCAGCGGCATCAAGCGCGACGGAACTTCGGTGATCTTCATGCCCTCGGGAGACTTTCGTTGGTGGCCGGA
>JAUIJR010000147.1 GCA_030431075.1 Polyangia bacterium
AGATGGAGATGGAGATGGAGATGGAGATGGAGATGGAGATGGAGATGGAGATGGAGATGGAGATGGAGATGGAGATGGAGATGGAGATGGAGACGGCGATGGAGACGGAGACGGAGACGGAGACGGAGACGGAGACGGAGACGGAGACGGAGACGGAGACGGAGACGGAGACGGAGACGGAGACGGAGACGGAGACGGCGCGCTCGACTACAGCGTGCTGCTCATCAACGAGTTCGTGGACAGCCCCACCGACGACGAGTTCGTCGAGATCATCAACACCGGATCCGTGGCGCTCGACCTCACCAACGTCTGGCTGGCCGACTACCCGACCTACTACGCGGCCGGACCCTCGGACAGCTCAGACTTCCGCGCACGCTTTCCGGCCGGCAGCATGATCGAAGCGGGGGAGATCCTCGTCGTGGCGCTCGACCCGGCGGCCGACTTCTTTGGCGTGTACGCCGAGAACCCCGACTTCGACTTCGACGACACCGACAACGGTGCTCCGGCCATGCTCGGCAGCACGAACGGCAACTCGGGCCTGACGAATGGTGGAGAGATGCTCGTGCTCTTCTACTGGGATGGCAGCGCCGCGAACGTGGCCGACCTCGACTACGTCGTGTGGGGAAGCGGGACCGGGATGGATAAGACCGGCGTCGGGACCTACCTGCCGGACACCGCGCTCGGCAGCCAGGTCCTCGGCGGTAGCCCGGGTTCGGGCGAAGCCGGCTGGCGCTGCAACGACGAGATCGGCGAGACCCAAACGGGCGGGAACGGCTTTTCGGGCGCCGACGAGACCAGCGAGAACCTGACGGCGAGCTTCGTCGTGTCGAGCACTCCCTCGCCCGGCGCGGCCAACGTTTGCATCTAGTTCCTGCCACAGCTAGCGCAGCTGACGCAAAAAGGGGGCCCCGCTTCGGCGGCGGCCCTTTTTTTTACGTAGTCGGCCCCACAGCCGGGCCTTTCCCGCTTGCCGCGGCGAAAGCGTCCCACCTACGATGCGTCCAATGTCGCTGCTCGACACCATCCTCTCGCTCTTTGGCATCAAGAAAAGCGCCTCCGATGCGGTCGCTTCTGCCGTCTCCTCTGCCTCGCCTGCGCCGGCGCCTTCCGCGGCCGATGACGACGATGACGACGACGACGACGACGACTACGAGCGCGACTACGACCAAGAGGCCCAAGACGACTCGGCCAACTTCGACTTCGACGACGAGCTCGAGGAGTTCTTCGTCGCGCAGTTCAAGATCGAGCACGCCTGGGAAGACCAGGCCAAGCGCGCCCAGCTCTTCGCCGAGCATGGGATCCGCGACGAGCCGCACTACCACCAGGTCGTGGCGACCTTCGAGCGCTGGATGTCGAAGCCCGCGACGCTGGCCAAGTACGGCAGCGTCGGCGACATCATGCAAGTCAAGATGAACGCCACCCAAAAGGTCGCCCAGCAGGTGATCATGGGCGGTGGGGTCGAAGCCATGGCCGGCGAGCTCGAGCCCGTCGAAGGCGTGACCTTGCAGCAGTGGGCCAAGGCCCAGGCGGGACTCGCCGGCGGCGGCGACCTGCAGGGCTTTTTGACCGAGCTCGGCATCGACCAGGCCAAGTGGGACCGCGTCTCGGCCGAGTGGAACGCCCGCATGAGCCGCGACACCACGGCCACCATCGCCACCGAGTACTCCAAGCACTTCATGGGCGCCGGAGTCGGTGGACACGCCGCCGCAGGCGCGGCCGGCATGGCCTCGATGGACGGTGGCGCAGAGCTCAAGGAGTCCGACGCGCCGGTTACCCTCGACAAGTACTGCGAGATCATGGCCGCCCAAGCGGCGGGCTCCGAGCAGGGCAAAGACGCCGCGGCCATCTTGCAGTCCTTCGGCATGACCCCGATGGAGTGGGGCCAAGTCGGCGGCTGGTGGAGTGCCTTCATCGCCAAGAACGCGATGAAGAACAACGGCGAGCTGCACAAGCGCTACACGGCGCTCGACGAGAAATACACGGCCAAGTACAAGGCCGCCGACGCCGACAGCGACATCAGCTTCTGAGCCGATGTCCGACGCCCAACTCGTCGCCCAACTGAAGCAGCTGTGTACGCAGCTGGTCGATTTCGCCGCCGGTTGCCCCCGCGGGGGCAGTGAGGCGTGGGATGCTCGGCTCGCCGAACTCGGCGCGCGCCGCCTCCCGGACGAGGAACGGCAGCGTCATCTCTTGCAAGGTGCCCCGCTTGCGGCGGGGCCCTTGCCGCTCGAATTCCGATGGGCCCTCGAGGCCGTGGCCGCGCCTTTGCTGCCCCGCTTCGACGACACCGGCAAAGGGCCGGCGGTCGTCGAAGAGGCGATGCGCAGCTACCTCGCGCGCGTCAAACCTCGGCCCACGACCTCGAGCATCTTCGCCAACGCAATGGCGACCACCAAGACCTACGCCAACACCGGCGCGGGTTCGAAGACCCTGGGGTGTGAGACCTGCGGGGCACCGCGCATGCACGGGAACGAAGCGCTCGTGTGTGGCTACTGCGGATCCGAGCGCTTCGTCTAGTTCCGCGAACGAGAGACAAGCAGATGAGTGTCGACGCCGTCACACAACGTTGGGAAGCCTTCTTGGGACAGATCGAGTCTCGCTTCGACGAGATCATGCGCGAGTCGATCGAGGGCTGCTTGGCCTTGTTCGAGCAGACCGGCGAGACCCTGACCTTGGGCAACGCCTGGACGGGGATGCGCATGCGGGCGTTGGCCTTGCGCACGAAGATCAACGACGTCTGGGACGAGAAGGTCTGCGACGCCTTCGATGACGCAGGGGCTGATGGTGCGCGCGAGGACGCCGAGCGCCGCAAGGGCGAGGACCTCTACGAGCACATGGAGGCGGAGGCCGAGCGGGTCGAAGACCACATCTACTGCGAGATCGCCAAGCGCCTCGAAGCGAAGGCCAAAGACGAGCAGGCCAGCGTCTCGTGCACGCAGTGCGGCTCACCTTTCGCCGTGCCCTTCGTCTACATGGCGACGAACGTCTCGTGTCCCGCGTGCAGCGCGATCAATACGGTCGAGCCCGGCACGGCGGCCCGCATGATCGAGGGCTTCTCGCACCACCTCTCACGCCAGGCCGCGTGGAAAGAGTTCATGGCGATGCGGGCGGCCGAGCGCCACTGGCGAGACAGCCGCAACACGACCCTGGCCATCCTTCAGGCCTGGGAGGGCGCACAGATCGACTACTGGACGGCGCATCTCAAGCATCGTGCGTCGATGTTCCCGAACCGGGAAAAGGACCTCGACGCGGACTTGCGCGGCAAGATGCACCAGTTCTACGCCTCGATTCAAAACGAGAAGGCCTGGGTCAACGGCGGCCGTCCGCGCCGCGTCGCGCCACTGACCGGCGGCTGATGGCGCGCCCTTGACGCGCGCGCCATCCGTTGCGGACCATGGGGCGTGTCCGCTCCGATGGGCCCCCGTTCCCGACGCATCGTATTGCTGAGCGCGATGGCGCTCGGCTTCGCCTTTGGATGTCGTAGCAACTTCGAAGAGCAGTGCGAGAAGGGGACCGAGGGCTGCGAGTGCTCGGACAACGGAGACTGCTTCGACGGCCTCGTGTGCAGCTCGAACCTCTGCGTCAACCCCTCCGGCGAAAGCGGAGAGGAGACCAGTAGCTCGAGCACGATGGGGGAAGCCGGTTCGCAGACGGGTGAGGGCGATGGTGATGGAGACGGCGATGGCGATGGCGATGGAGATGGCGATGGCGATGGCGACGGAGATGGCGATGGAGATGGCGATGGCGATGGCGATGGAGATGGCGACGGAGATGGTGACGGAGATGGTGACGGAGATGGCGATGGTGACGGAGACGGCGACGGAGACGGAGACGGAGATGGCGACGGAGACGGAGATGGCGACGGAGATGGAGATGGCGACGGAGATGGAGATGGCGACGGAGATGGCGACGGAGATGGCGACGGAGATGGCGACGGCGACGGCTGTGCTTCGGGTCGCTTTTGCGCGCCCGAGGCTCCCTTCGGATTCACGGGCCCGGTGGCGGTTTCAGCCATCGACGGAACAGAGCCGCCCGTTTGCCCCGGCGACTATCCGGTCGCCGTGGACGACCTCTTCGTCGGCTTCGACGCTGGCAGCGCCTCATGTGAATGCAGCTGTGGCGAGCTCACCGGGGGGACCTGCCTCACCGATGGATGGGTCAAGGGGGTGAGTGACTGTGGCACGGCTCCAGGGCCTTCGGGCTCGGTGGCACTCAACGCCTGCGCCGATGTGACTTCCTTCTCCGGGAGCCCCTTTTTGTGGGTGAAGCGCTCCCAGCCAGACTTCACCGGGGCCAGCTGCGCGGCGACGGAGAACCACAACATCCAGACGCCGACTTTCGACTCGAGCGCCCGGGCCTGCCAAGGCGGCGGACCTGCGTGCACCGGATCGGCGGGGATCTGTCTGGCGGAGCTGTCGGCGGGGCTCGAGCGCGTCTGCGTATTCATCGCTGGCGACACCAGCTGTCCCGGTGCCCAGCCCTACAGCGACAAGATGCTCTTTCATCGCGGCTTCGACGAATCACGCAGCTGCCCGAGCTGCGGTTGTGGCAGCCCCACCGGAAACTGCAGCCACACGCCCGTGGGCTACGCGAACGACGACTGCACCGGAGCTCAGACGAGTTTCGGCAGCGGATCGAACTACGATGGCGACGGCGACTGCGTGACGAATTCCGGGCTCGACGGCGTACGTCAGGTCAACGTCTCGCCGCTGATCGACAACGGCGCGTGCGCTCCAACCCCATCGGCGACGCCCGCCGTCACTGGGACGGCCACACCCAACGGCACCGTCACCTACTGCTGCTTGCCGCAGCCTTGAGTTCGAGCGCACTGGCAATCTAGCATGCAGCCATGTCTCTCCGGCCGGCGCTCGTACTTCTCGTTCTCGAGTGTCTGACGGCTTGTGTCCACTCGAGCCCAGACCCGGCTATGGGGGAGCAGGGACCGACGGGCACGCCCGCGGGGGATCCTGAGCAGGCGGGGGCCCAGCCGGAGGCAAGCTCTGGCCCGGAGACCGAGCCCGTCGAGCCTGCGCCCGACCCGGGCACGCCGCCGCGTGGGGACGGCGCCGACTGGCTGGACGACCCTCGTGTCGCCGCAGCCCGGGAGGACTTGGCCCAGCGTCTCGGGCTCGAAGTCGAGGCGATCGAAGTCAGCAAGGCCAACGAGATCGAGTGGAACGATGGCGCTTTGGGCTGTCCCGAGGAGGGGATGGACTACTCGCAGGCGCTGGTCCCGGGCTATGTCGTCGTCCTGCGCGCGCGCGGGGAGACGCACCGCTACCATGGCGCCCTCGGCAAGCCGCCTTTTCATTGTCCGCGCTGAGTCGCGCGCAGATTGGTAGGCTCGCTCGGTGCTCGCCAAGACCCGCTGCCCTTGGCCCAAAGGCGAGCTCGACATCGCCTACCACGACGCCGAGTGGGGGATGCCCGTCACCGACGACCGGCAGCTCTTCGAGATGCTGACCCTCGAGGGGGCGCAGGCCGGCTTGTCGTGGAGCACGATCTTGCGAAAGCGCGAAGGCTACCGAAAGGCCTTTGTCGGCTTCGATCCGGTGAAGGTCGCTCGCTTTACCGACAAGCGTCGAGAGAAGCTGGTGCTCGACGCCTCGATCGTGCGGCACCGCCAGAAGATCGAGTCGGTGAGCAGCAACGCCAAGGTGCTCTTGGCCATCGCCAAAGAGCAGGGCTCGTTCGCGGCCTACTGTTGGGGCTGGGTCGACGGCAAGCCCATCGACGGCGCGCGCCGATCGATGTCCGAGGTGCCGGGAAAGACGGAGCTGTCCGATCGCATCTCCAAAGACCTCAAAAAGCGCGGCATGAAGTTCGTTGGCTCCACGATCATCTACGCCTTCATGCAGGCCGCCGGCATGGTCAACGACCACACCCTCGACTGTTTTCGCCACGAGCCCTGCCGACGGGCCGGCCGACGCCTGCGTCTTTGATGCGCCGGGCGGGCGAGCCGGGCTAGGATGCGGCCATGACGAAGCGTCCTGGCTTGCTGCTCGCGCCCATCTTGTCGACCGCCTGTTTCGTCACCGACAGTTGTGTCGCCGCGGGGAGTTTCGTCGAGACGCCCGACGGGCGCCGCGTCATCGAGGCGCTGGCCATCGGCGACGCGGTGTGGTGCGTCGACCCGCACACCGGGCGTCGGCACGCGGCGCGCATCGTCGGGATCAAGCGCGCCCGGCGAGCGTGCGTCATGATCGGCGTCGCGGGGCGGCCGCCTCTCGTGCTCACCCACGACCACCCGGTCTACTCGCCCGCCCACGATAGCTACGGCGACGCCCGTCACTGGGTCGTCGGTGAAGTCGAGGAACTACTGCGCGTCGACGCCGAAGGGATCCGGCGCGTGGCCTGCAGTGTGCGACGTGACGGCGTCGGCGAGCACGAGGTCTTCGACATCAGCGTCGACCATGAGCTCCACAACTTCGTGGCCAACGGCATCTTGGTCCACAACAAGTCGCCTATCTGCGAAGCGCCAGAGTGCGGGATCGAAACTGGGGAGACCAGCGGCGAGTCCGGTGAGGCGAGCACGGAGACGAGTGAGTCTTCCTCCACTTCGGAGACCGGAGACGGCGACGGCGACGGCGACGGAGACGGAGATGGCGACGGGGACGGCGATGGCGATGGGGACGGAGACGGCGATGGGGACGGCGACGGGGACGGAGATGGAGACGGAGACGGAGACGGCGATGGGGACGGCGACGGGGACGGCGATGGCTCCGCCTGCCAAGTGGACGTTCAAAGCGGTGTGAACGTGGCCTTCGTCAGCTCTCAGACCTTCGTTCCCGGGGAGATCGGAAGCCTCGCCGATGCGGACCTCGCGTGCGAGCAGATGGCCGCGGCGGCCGGGATTCCCGGGGACTACGTGGCCTGGCTCTCGGACTCGTCGACGAACGCGATCGACCGCCTGGCCGGCGCGCGCGGCTGGCAGCGGCCCGACGGGCGGATCGTGGCCGACGAGGCCAGCGACTTTGCGAGCCAGGCGCTCAAACACCCGATCTTGCTCGACGAAAATGGCTGTGAGCTCAGCGCCGTCGTCGTGACGGCGACCGACTTCACGGGGGTCTTGTCGGGTTTTGGGACGAGCTGCGGCGACTACACGACGGTCTCCGACGATACGATCGTCGTGGGTCTCAACGCCGAAGTCGCGGCCGGTTTTGGGTCGGGGATTGGGCAGTCGTGCAACGAGACCGGCCTTCGAATCTACTGTCTGGGCGTGGATCACTCGGCGCCGCTCGCTGTGCCCACGCCGCCTTCGGATGCGCGCTACGCCTTCGCCAGCGACGCGACCTGGACGCCGGGCGGAGGCCTCGCCTCGGCCGACGCGCTTTGCCAAAGCGAGGCCGACGCGACGGGACTTTCGGACGGAGGCCGAACCTTCAAGGCGATGCTGGCCACCTCGACGGCCAGCGGTGTCTCGCGCTTCGATCTCGACGGCGGAATTTGGGTACGCCCCGACGGTACGCCCCTGGTGGACCAGGCCGCCGACATCGCCGACAAGTTCGAGCTACTGACGGCTCTGAACCAAACGGCCAACGGAAGCTACGGCGACCCGGGGCGCGTCTGGACCGGGGCGGCCACCCCCACGGGCTCCGATGCGACTTGCGGCAGCGCGTGGGAGGATGACAGCGCGATGGGGACCATCGGCATCGCGGCGCACGTCCGGCGCTTGTGGCACTCGCCGGAGTTCGCCTGCAGCTCCCCGTTCAAGCTGGCCTGCTTCGAGGAGTGAGCCGGGCTCAAAGCCAGTCGAGC
This sequence comes from Polyangia bacterium, assembly GCA_030431075.1. Taxonomy (GTDB): domain Bacteria; phylum Myxococcota_A; class Polyangia; order Nannocystales; family Nannocystaceae; genus JAUIJR01. The sequence goes on from JAUIJR010000147.1 coordinate 7,759, forward strand.
GTCGACCACCCGTGCAGCTACTGGCAGGGCGCGCCGCCCATGGCGGCGGGGCAGACGGCGGGGTCGTCTTCGCTGCTCGACATCTGGCACCAGGCGATCCGGCACTCCAAGAAGTCTCCGGCCTCGACGGGCATGTCGGCGATCGGGACGCCGGCCGCGACCTCGAGGCACATCTCGCGCGCGACCATCTCATCTTCGGTCCATGCGTCGTGATAGTGGTCGTGACACGAAAAGAGCATGCAGGTGCAGTAGGCGTCGTAAAGCGCCTCGTTGCCCGTGTCGCCGCTGGCGCTCGAGGACTCGCTGCTCGCCTCGGATGCCTCCGATGCCTCGGATGAACTCTCGCCGGCGTCGCCGCCACAGGCGAAGGCGGCGAGCAAGACCCAGGCGATTCGTGGGGCGGCGCGTCTCATTCGCCTCCAGCCTCGCACGCGGCCCAACGCGAGATCCAGTAGACGAAGTCCTGGTAGGCCATGTCCTCGCTGTCCTCGAACTTGTCGTGACCCCCATGCTCGAGTCCGCCGGCGGCCTCGGCCAGGGGCTTGAGGATCAGACGCGAGTTGGCCGGGTTCTCGGGGTCGAGGTAGTCGGAGCCCTCGAGCAGGCGCATCGTCGCCAGTGAGGCCTCGTTGCAGGGGCCGGGGGCGACCCAGTCGGGCCCGACCACGTCTTGCGAGGCGAAGTGACAGGGGAAACAGCGGCCGCGGTGCACGTAGACCCGCTCGCGAAAGAGGGTCTCGATCGTCAGGTCCGAACAGTCACCGGGGTCGCCGGCCTCGGGGGGGATCGAGGGATCGCGGGGTGGCTCCACGTTGCACTCCTCTTCGATGGGGCTGCGCTCGGCGCAGGGGTCTTCGATCTTCCCGCAGGCCTCGGCCCCGCAGCTGGCGCTCCACTCGATCCAAGACTTGAAGCCCTCGTACTCCTCTTGGATCACCGCGTCTGTGATGAGTCCACTGTCGGGCTCGGCGCGCGCGATCCAGGTCAAGATCACGCTTTGTTCGGGCGCCTCGAGCGAGACCAGGCCCTCTTCGACCAGGCAGGCCATGGTGCTGCAGGGGTCGCCCGTGGCGTAGCGCTCGAGATCGATGCCCGAGAGGTGGCAGCCGTTGCAGGACTTGGGGCGGCTCTCTTCGAGCAAGGGCGCGATGCGCTGCTCGTAGAGCTCGAGCCCGGCGGCTTGGCTGCACTCGCCGGCCGGATCGACGCACGCCGCCGCCGAGGCGAGGCCGACGAAGACCCCGGCGGTGGCGACGGCGAGCAGACGCATGGGTCCAGCTTAGCGCCAATCGCCTCAGGGGGCTGCGAATGGATCGGAGAGGCTGGGGTCGGAGAGCACGGCCTCGTCCGTCAACGATTCCATGAAGGCAAGCATGTCCGCCCGCTCGTCGTCGCTCATCTCGAAGCCGGCGACAAAGCCGCTTTTGACCGGGCTTTGCGCGCCATCACCGGCGAAGGCCTCGCCCTCGGGCGTGAGCCGCCCGCCACGCGCGTAGATGTCGATGACCTCCTCGAGGGTCGCCACGCTGCCGTCGTGCCCATAAGGCGGCGTCAGGGCCACGTTGCGCAAGCTGGGCGGACGAAAGCGCCCCATGTCGAATGGGTTGCCGGTGTGCTCGAACAAGCCGGTGTTGTTGGCGGGGTAGGCCCCCATGCCGTCGAGGTTGTACTGGCCGGTGTTCTGAAAGTTCTTCTGCGAAAAGGCCTGCCCCTCGTAGCGCGTCGAGATGGTGAAGGCGAAGCCGTTGTGGCAGTGGTGACACTCCATGCGCTCGGAGAAGAAGAGCTCCATGCCGCGCAGGGCCGCGTCGCTCATGGCGTCCTGCTCACCGCCGTAGACGTAGCGGTCGTAGGGTGAGCGCATCGAGGTCATGGCGCGCACGAAGCTGGCCAGCGCGCGCGCGATGTTGCCAAAGCTGACCGGGTCCTCGTCGTCGGGAAAGGCGGCGGCAAAACGGGCCGTGTAGTCGGGGTCCTCGGCGAAGCGGGCGAGCACCTCGTCCTCCACGCCGGTCACCCCGAGCTCGACGGGAAACTCGCCGAAGATCGGCACCAAGGCCTGCTCTTCGAGGCGCTCGAGCACCGGGTTGGCCCAAGTCAGCGTGCTGAAGTACGCGGCGTTGATCAGGCTTTGGGAGTTGCGCGCCGTGTGCTCCCCGGTCGAGCCCGGCGAGGTGGCCCGCGCATCGGTGAAGGCCAGGGCCTGCTCATGACACGAGGCGCAAGACTGCGTCTGGTTACCCGACAAGCGCGGGTCATAAAAGAGCCGGCGCCCGAGCTCGACCTTCTCGAGGCTCATCGGGTTGTCTTCGGGCACGACGGGGGCCGGGATCCCCTCGGGGATGTTCCAGTCCCAGGCGCCGCCTTCACTCTCGCCGCCGTCACTCTCGTCGCCCTCGCTGGTCCCTTCGTCGTCGACCCCGCCTCCGGTGCACGCCGAAGCGACGAGGCTCCATGCGCCAACGGCGACGAGGCCGAGGACCCGTCGCCAAGGCGCCAGACGGCGTCGCCGTCTACTCGACCGAGAAGAGCTTTTGTCCAGCACAGTCCGCGTCACAAGCCCCCGTGTCCCAAGACAAGCCTAGGTTGGGGAAGACAGTCTCGCACTCGACCACGTCCATCGGAAAGGACATGCAGCCGGGCGGCGTCATCTCCGTGTTTTGACTGACGTCGACGCCGTCGAGAAGCGACGCCAAGTCCGCCGTCACCGTATCGGTCCCGGGGACGAAGCTGTCGAGGGTGATCGTGGGAAGGTTGGGCTTGGCGCAGGCGGCGCTCGGCGCCTCTTCGGGTCCGGCCGACTCGCAACCGGTGCTGCCGAGGTGGACGAACCAACGGGCGGCCATGGGGTCGGCGATCTCGTTCGTGAGATCGATCCGCAAGAATTTCCGCCCACCGGCCCAGCTCCAGAACATCGGGACGACGTTGAGCGGCGAGGGGGTGTCGGTGGCGTTGGCGTCGAGGTGGTTCTTGTCGAAGGGAAGCCCGAGGTCGAAGCGCAGTCCATCGTAGCTTCCCATCGGGACCGTACCCACGACGGTGGAGTTCATGTCGGAGTTGCCCGCGTCACCGCAGGGCCCCGTGCCATCTTCGAAGTCGAGCAGGGCGACTTCTTCGAACTGCCAAACGCCATCTTGCTCGAGGCTGACGGGCACCCAGTCGCTGCCGTCGTGGAGCTCGACGTTGGACACGTAGAAGCGAAAGTCCTGGATCACGACGGTGGTACCCATCGATCCCTGACCGCTGTAGCTCTGCCCGCAGGCGACGGCCTCGCTGCCGACCATGGCTGCGAAGTCGATCTCGACGTCCATGTCCTGGGTACCGGACTCGGACTCGGACTCGGACTCGGACTCCGACTCGCTTTCGGTGGTCGCCTCGGACTCCGTGCTTTCCTCTTCGCCGCTGCCCTCGTGGTCGCCGCTCTCGTCGTGATCGCTGTGGGTGTCTTCAGACGAAGCGTCGTCACCACAAGCGCCGAGGACGAAGGCGG
>JAUIJR010000148.1 GCA_030431075.1 Polyangia bacterium
ACTCGAAGAGGCGGTCTTTGGGCTGGGCTGTTTTTGGGGGGCCGAGCGCGCCTTTTGGAAGCTGCCCGGCGTGGTGGCGACCTCGGTGGGCTACGCGGGCGGGCACACGCCGAACCCGAGCTACCGTGAGGTCTGCTCGGGCGGCACCGGTCACACCGAGGTTGTGCGCGTGCACTTCGACCCCGCGAAGATTAGCTACGAGGAACTCTTGAAGGTCTTTTGGGAGTCGCACGATCCGACCCAGGGGATGCGCCAAGGCAACGACGTCGGCACGCAGTACCGTTCGGCGATCTACACGACCAGTCCGGCCCAAGCCGAGACGGCGGCGGCCTCGAAGCGTCGCTACCAAGAGGCCTTGCACGGTGCCGGACACGGCGACATCACCACCGAGCTGCGCGAGGCGCCGACCTACTACTACGCCGAGGACTACCACCAGCAGTACCTGGCCAAGAATCCGAACGGCTACTGCGGGCTCGGCGGTACCGGCGTGGGGTGTCCGAGCGGGCTCCTCGACGCCGAGAGCTGAGCGGGCGCGCATCGGCCCTGCGCGCCTGGATCTTGGAGAGGAGCAGGCCCCGGGAAAATATTCCGGGGCCTTTGTAAGGGGCGCCGTGACAGAGGCGTTCGGGGCGGCGGAACCACGACATGCCACGCCCCTTGCGCTCTTTGATCCTTTGCCTTTCCATGTTGCCGCTCGCTGCGTGTCCGCGTCCCGACGAGAAGATCGTCATCGCGCCGGAGCCCGCGCCGCCCAAAGATCCCCAGCTGATCGAGCTCGGCGTGTCGTTGTCCAAAGCGACCCTCGAAGCCGATCAGCCGCAAGAAGTCTTTGCGCGGCTGCGCGTGAGCGGCAAGCAGTTCGAGGGACACGGTCGTCCGCGCGTGAACCTGGCCTTGGCCCTCGACGTCTCCGGTTCGATGCAGGGCGAGGCGCTGGACGACGCCAAGGACGCGGCGCTCGCCATGGTCGACGCGCTCGAAGAGGGCGACCAGCTCGCCATCGTCGTCTTCGGCGGCAAGGCCGAGCAGGTCTTCGCTTCGCAGCCCATCAACCCGGCCACGCGGGCGACGGCCAAAAGCGCCATCGCCGAGGTCGAGGCCAAGGGCACGACCGACATGCTCAACGGCATGGCCATCGCCTTGGGGGCCGTACAAAACGGCTACTCGGCCGAGGGCGTCAACCGCATCGTCCTCTTGTCCGACGGCGTGCCGAACGTCGTCTCGGGCATCGAGGGCTACGCCGACCAAGCTCGCAACTCGGGGGTCAGCATCACCGCCTTGGGCTTGGGCCTCGAGTTCGACGAGACCTTGTTGACGATGATCAGCCAGCGCTCGGGGGGTCGCTACCACTACCTCGAGTCTTCGGACGAGGCCGTCGCCGTCTTCAACGATGAGCTCTTGCACATGGAGCGGAGTATCGCGCGCAGCACCAGCTTGAGCATGCGCGCCGGGCCGGGGGTCGAGATCCTCGAGGTCGTCGGGCATCCCGGCGCTGCCCAGGCGACGCAAGCGACCGTGAGCCTCGGCGACATCGCCGACGACGAGGTCCGCGACGTCATCGTCCGACTGCGCGCACCGGCCCACCTCGCCGGTTCACACGCCGAGATCCTGGACGCCTTTTTGAACTTCGAGGATGTGGCGGTCGGCGCGAGCTGGCTGACCCGCGAGGCCTACCTTTCGGCCACGGTCGGCGAGGAGGTCGACACGGAGCAGCGCGAGGCGGCCCAAGCGGTGGAGCTCGCCGCGGCGCGGGCCATCGCGGCCGCGGCCATCGTCGAGGTCGCCGCCTTCGCGCGTGATGGTCGTACGGCCGAGGCGATGTCGCGCCTCGGCGTCGCCCGCGAACGAGCGGCCAAAGATGCGGAGCGCTTCGACGACGAGGCCCTGCGCGAGTTGGTCGCCGAGATGAAACGCCTGCACGAGACTTGGCCCAAGCAGCCGCCCGCCATCGCCACCGACGGCAAGGGCGGCCCGGTCTCCGTCTTGGACGGCGTGCAGCGAGAGCCCGACATGCCGGACGCGCGGCCCTCGAGCGCCCCGGTGCCGGCGGCCCAACCCGATCCGCAGACGATGCGACGCAGTCACGCCAAGGCCCTCGAGACACTGCGCTGAGTTCCACGACACCTACACGATCCCGAACGAGGTCGGGGGGACCGACCAAGGGGCCGGCGGGGGAATTGCCTCCCTCGTCGGCCCCTCACTTTTTTTGCGTCGCCTTCGTCACCCGAGCGAGACAAGGGGCGAAAACGGGATCGGAAGCGCGCATAGATCGGTGTTTTCGTCGGCGGAGCGCCCCCGTAAAAAGCGCTTGTCTCGGCTTTTGCGGGGATCGGGTGCGTGCCAAGATCTTTGTACATGCCGCTCGACGCTCAGTCCGCTGCACGTACCGTCTACATCCCCGATACTTCGTCGCTGGTTGAAAATCCGGACGCCCTCGATCGCCTGCTCACCGACGGCAACGTCGTCGTGCTGCTGCACCAGGTGATCGAGGAGCTGGGTCGACTCCAGCATCAACGAGGTAAATCCGACGGGGTCAAAGCCGCGGCCCGCATGGCCACGCGCAAGTTGCTCTTGCATCGCAAGGAGGGGCTGATTCACCACCGAATCGAGCGTCTCTTGTGCGGCGAACAGGATTCGTCCGAGTTCGCGGCCACGCGGGGTGGGGGCATCTTGGCCTGGGAGCCCCAAGGGGAAACGGTCCATCCTTTCAAAGAGTCGATCGGCGACAACCACATCGTCGCCGGCGCCCGTCACATCGCCACCATGGCGGAGCGCCAAGGGCGTTTCGACGTCGTGGTGGTGAGCGAGGACAACAACGTCCTGCTCAAGTGTGACGCGCTCGGGTTACGGGCCGAGAACCTTCGCTACGGCAAGGTCGAGCTGCGCGACCCCAGCGACATCCACCAAGGCTCGGTCGAAGGCAGCATCGACGAGGCCACCTACCAGGCCTATCTCTCGAGCGGTGAGCCCTTCGAGCGCCACGTGCCCTTCGATGCGCTCGATCCCGAGATGCGCGAGAAGCTCTTGTGGAACACGGGTCTCATCTTGGAGACGCCCCATGGCGCGCCCTTGGTGCTGCGCGCGAACCCGGAGGCCATGCGCGCCGAAGACCTGCGCTACGCCCAGTACTGGGATCGCAAGCGCAAGGTCTACTGCCCGCGCCCCATCTTGGGACTGACGCCGCGCGACCCCTACCAGTCGCTGGCCATGGAGTTCTTGATGGACCCCGACGTGCAGCTCGTGGTGCTCGACGGACCGGCCGGCTCCGGCAAGACCCGCTTCATGGTCGCGGCCGCCCTCTACCACCTGGTGGGGGAGGCGACGAGCATGCGCTTTTCGAAGGGCTCGGCCGCCTTGCACGAGAGCTTGTTCGACAACGGCCTCGTGTTGCTGCGCCCGGAGCAGGCCTCGAGCCAGTACGAACTCGGCTTTTTGCCCGGCGACTTCGAGTCCAAGGTCAGCCACTGGCTGGAGCCCCTCTTCCAGCACATGCGCTCGCTGAGCAGCCTCAACGAGTACGACTTCGTGCGGAACCTCGAAGAGCGCGAGAAGCTGCACATGCTCTCGACCTCGATGCTGCGCGGCTTGGACATCGAGCGCTCGATCGTCTTGGTCGACGAGCTTCAAAACGGCGACCGTCACCTGGCCAAGACCTTGATGTCGCGCTTTTGCGAGACCTCGAAGGTGGTCTTGGCCGGCTGCCTCGACCCGGTGCAGATCGACAACCCCTATGTCGACTGGCGCTCCAACGCCCTGACCCGGGTCAAGCAGACCTACGCCGGCTTCGGGCCCTACGTGGCGCAGATCAGTATGCGCAACAACTACCGTGGGCCGATCTCGAAGAAAGCCGACGAACTCTAGGCTCGCCGGCGAGATGAAAAAGGGGCGCCCTCGGGGGCGCCCTTTTTCGTTTGAGGCCGGGCGGCCTCAGTTCGGGCAGCTGACGCCCATGTAGTAGGAGCTGTTGCCGAAGATGCAGCTCGAGGTCGGAAGCGGGCCACCCGTGGCCGTGGGCGAGCCGCTGCACGAGGGGTTGCTGTAGCGCTCGTAGCTCCAAGTGCCGTTGCCGTGGCAGGTGAACTTCGCCCAGCCCCCGGGAGGCCACTCGTCGCAGCCATCCACGGTCAGCGGGAAGCTGTTGATCACGTTCGTGCACATGTTGTCGGTGTAGCGGGTCAGCGCGAAGGGCATGGAGCCGTCGCCGTCGCCGTCGCCATCACCATCACCGTCGCCGTCGCCGTCGCCGTCGCCGTCGCCGTCGCCATCACCATCACCGTCGCCGTCACCATCGCCGTCGCCGTCACCGTCACCATCGCCGTCACCATCGCCGTCGCCGTCGCCGTCACCGTCGCCGTCGCCATCGCCGTCGCCGTCGCCGTCACCATCGCCATCACCGTCGCCGTCGCCATCACCGTCGCCATCACCGTCGCCATCACCGTCACCATCACCATCACCGTCACCGTCACCGTCGCCATCGCCGTCGCCGTCGCCGTCGCCGTCACCATCGCCGTCGCCGTCACCGTCGCCGTCGCCGTCGCCGTCACCGTCGCCGTCGCCGTCCCCCGACTCGCTCTCGCTCTCAGAGCTGGTGGAGCTGCTGGTCGTACTGGTCGTGCTTTCCGCCACGTTCGGACGGCCATCCGTATCGACGCCATCGGTATCCGCCGGCGCATCGTCGCCGCAGGCCGGGAGCACACAAAGTAGTGACAGAATCGAAACGAGGGCGCCAGCGCGCATGCCCCAAGATACGGGCTTCGACCTTGTGCTTCCACAGCCTCCGTGCCCCCTGCGAATAGGGCCATCACCGAGGCGAAAACGGGCGTTTAGGGCGCACTGACGCCCATCTGCGGGGCGGGCGATGGCCCGGTAGCTCACCGCTTTTTGCTCGTGCTGCAGTGAGGTCTAGTTGGGTGTGCACGCGTTTGGCTCTCGTTGGTTCTTGCCCTTCCTCCTCCTTTGTGTCGGTCCGGGTTGCACCGACGACGACCTCCCCGGAGAGGGGGAGACGGGGGAAGAGGTCGACATCGATGTCTTCCCCGGCCTCGGCGCCTCGGTCGAGGTTCGGCGCGACGCCTTGGGTGTCGCCCACCTCTATGGACAAAGTGATTTGGACGTCATGCACGCGGCCGGATACCAGATGGCCAGCGATCGCCTCTTCCAGATGGACCTCGTGCGTCGAAGGGCGCTGGGGCGGCAAGCCGAGGTCCTTGGCCCCGACAAGGTTGCCCAAGACGAGCTCTCGCGGTTGATGAACTTTCGTGACTGGGGGCGCGCCAACATGGAAGCGCTGCGCGAAGGGGATCCCGAGACCTACCAGCGGGTGGTGGCCTGGGTGGCCGGAGTGAATCGCCGCATTGACGAAGTCCTGGCCGGCGAGGTAGCGCTGCCGACTGGATTCGGGCCCGAGGCGCTCGACTATCTCCCCGAGCGATGGGAACTCTCGGACCACTTTGCAATCGCCCGTTTGTACTTCTTCGCCTCCTCCGCTCAGGTCGAAGAAGAGCTACTGGCCACCCTGCTCGAAGACTTTGCACCCGAAGCGTGGGAGGGCATCGAGCTGGCGAGGCCGATGTTCCCCGCAGCTACCATGCCGCCGGATGAGCTACCGGAGGTGGTCGCGCGGCCGCGCGAGGCGAGTGAGCGACCGGCCGGACTCCGAGGCACGCGGCCCCGACCCGCCGAAGTGGACTGGGCGGAACTCGGTGCGCGGGCACGCCGACTTCATGGCGCGCTGGGGGTGGCGCCGAAGACAGGCTCGAACAATTGGGCCATCGACGGTCAGCACAGCGCGAACGGTCGGCCGCTCATCGCTGGGGACCCGCACCAGCCGCTGGACAGCCCTTCGGTGATGTACGCGCTCCATCTCAACTCCACGGGTGGGGAGGGGAGCATCGACGCAATCGGCTTCAGCTTCGTCGGCGTCGCGGGCGTCGCACTGGGACACAACGCCCACCTGGCGTGGACGGCGACCACCAACTTCGCCGACACCTCGGACAGCTGGCTACTCGAAGCTTCGGGTGGAGAGGTCCGTGTGGGCGATGAGATGGTCGAGCTCGTGGTGAGAGAAGAACGTATCGAGGTGGCGGGCGAGGCTGCCCAGACCTACGTGGTCGAGGATGTTCCGGGCTACGGTGTGATCTTGCCCGACTCGATCGTGCCGATCCCGATCGCCAAGTCGGGTGAGAAGCTGCTGTTCAACTGGGTGGGGTTTCGGCCGACGCTGGACGAGAGCGCCTTCTTGGGCATCTCGAGCGCCGAAGATTTGGATGCGTTCGAGGCCCGCGTCGACGCCTTGGAGATCTCGGGATTCAATTTCATCGGAGCCGACGAGACGGGGATCAGCTACCGCGTCGGACTCGAGGTTCCGGATCGAGGGGACCCCTCGGCGCGTCGAATGCCTTTCACCGTCAGCGACGGCAACGACGCCAGCAGCTTTTGGTCCGGATATCTCCCACCCGAGCGCGTGCCCGCGAGCCGTGGGGGAGCACGCGGCTGGTTGACCACCGCCAACAACGACCCTTGGGGCTTCACTTTCGACGGGGACGTCGGCAACGACCCTTGGTACTACGGTCACTTCTTTGCGGCCGGGCACCGCGCCTATCTGCTCTTGGATCGGCTCGAGGCCCTCACTGCCGAGGGCGACCTGGATCTCACCGACATGGAGGCCTTGCAGATCGACACCTACTCGGCCACCAGCGATGTGCTCGTGCCTTTGATCGAGTCGGCCTGGGAGTCGGCGCAGACCGATGCGAGTTTGGCAAGCTACCGTGACGACGAGGACGTGGCTCGCCTCGTCGAGCTCCTGAGTAACGAGTGGGACCGCCAGATGGCGGTGGGCTCGCCCGGAGCCTTGGCGTACCACCTGACGATGATGTTTGCCTCCGACGAGGCCCTCGGAGATGAGCTTGGGCTCTTTTGGGAGACGATCCTCGAAGCCGAGGCGCCCTACGTGATCAAGATGCCCTTGCTCGCCCTCGATGGGCAGTACCCTGCGAGCGCGACCTTGGTTGATGATGGGGTGGACGCGACGGTCCTCGAGGGTGTTCGCCGGGCGGCGAGCTGGCTCGAGGGGCGCTACGGGAGTGTCGACCCCGGTGGCTACAGCTGGGGAGACATGCACGGAACTCTCTTTGACAACCCCTACGGGGGGTCACTCGAAGGCGGCTGGTTTGCGAACGGCGGCGGCGAGGACACGATCAACGTCTCATCGTCCCAATTCTTCGACGCAGGGGCGGTCGCGGATCGCTTCGACTCGACCCAAGGAGCCGTCTATCGGATGGTGGCGGGCTTCGATGAGGACGGCACGCCGCGGGCGCGTGTCGCTTTCCCGATGGGCAATGTCGGCGAGCCGGACAGTCCTTTTTGGGACAACAACCTCGACCTTTGGCTCGAGGGCAGCTACGTGGACCTTCCCTTTCGACGCGATGAGGTCGAGGCCGCAACCGTCGAGAGTTGGTCTTTCGACGCGCCCGATTGAAAGCTCACCAAAAGCACACGGCTTCGCGCGCACCGGGCGGTCGGCCGCTGGCGCACAGGGCCATCGCTTCTTCGTGGGGCCCCATGAAGAAGCGGTAGGTGCCGCCCCATGGGTCTCGACGGGTCGAGGCGATTTCTCCCGCGCGTCGCAAAGTCTCGAGGCCGCCCGGCCAGACTCCGTTGCGCGCCCGGTATCGGCGGGCGGCGTCGAGGAGAAAGGCGGCATCGCGGCGCGCTTGCACCATGGGCGGGAGGCTTCGCGCGTCGCTGGCTTCGGGGTCTGCGGGCGTGGGTCGGGGGGAGAAGGCCAGCGCGTAGCCGGCCAGGACGCCGAGTGCCAGCGCACTCAGGGCGCGGAGGCGTCGAAAGACGCGCAGCTCGAAGCGGCGCAGGTCACGAAGTTCGGACGAGTCTCGTGGGTCGTGGATGGGCATGGGTCTCGGGCGTCGGGCGCTGGGAAGGAGCCGATGCGAAGGACATGCCAACGGGTCCAGCTGGGCACCGGAGCCGACTGGCTGCGCTTCGGCGCGTGTCAGGCCGGCGCACCGGGGACAAGCTGACACACGCGGTGGTCAAGTTCGTGCCCACATGTCAACCTGCGCGGCGGTGGAGCTCGTCACGATCTGCTTCTCGCACTACAACGAGCGCGCCCGATGGGCCTTCGCCTGGCACGGGGTTCCCTTCGTCGAGCGGCCCAACATGCCCGGCTTTCACTTCCGAGCCGTCAAGAAGGTTACCGGGGGGCGGGGCGGAGAGGCCGACGGGGTCTCCTCGCGCTTCTCGACGCCGGTCTTGCGTCGCGATGACGGCAGCTTGCTCACCGACTCGGCCGAGATCCTGCGCTGGGTCGACGCCGAGTACGGGCGAGAGGAGCATCGCTTGTACCCGGAGGGACTGCGGGCCGAGATCGAGGCCTTCGAGTCGAGCGTCGAGGGCAAGTTTGGGGCGGACACGCGTCGCGTCGCCTATCTCGTCTTGCTCGGTGAGCCGAAGATGGTCAACGAGCTCGCGCGTCGTAACGTGAGTCGCGGACAGGCGCGCGCCTTTCGGCTGGTTCGGCCGGTGGTGGGCCGCTTGATCAAACGCGGTCTGGGCGTCGACGAGAAGCGAGGCCTGCGCTCCTTGCTTCGCGTCGAGGAGATGATGCAGGCCGTCAGCGAGCGACTCGAGGGACGGGAGTTCTTGGTGGGGGACCGCTTTACAGCCGCGGACCTGACCTTCGCGTGCATGGCCGCGCCCGTGCTGCTCCCGCAGCGGGGCTACGGCGCTTGGTTGCCGAGCCCCGACGACATCGAACATCCCTTGCGTCCGCGGCTCGAAGCCATCATGCAAAGTCCGGCGGGGCAGCACGCCCTGCGCATGTTCGACGAGCATCGGCCGCCCTCGGCCGCGAGCTCGGCGCCATGAAGAAGGGGCCCCGTAGGGCCCCTCGTCGTACCTTCGCTGCGCCTAGGGCAGCATCGCGGTCGGCCGCTCGGGCGGCGTGTCCGGGATGTCGTTGCACTGTTGCTTGGCGTTGCACTTCTCGCCGAAGGGGTACTCGTCCGGCTTGGTGATGAACGAACCGAAGCTGTGGAACATGTACCAGCCGACGTCGAAGGTCTCGCCCGCGAGCGCGTCGCAGGTCGCAGAGTCGCCGCCTTGATCGAGGCAGGCCTCGACCGCGCGGTCGGTCAGTTCACCCGGCAACGCGAAGCCGTGCTGTCCTTCGGGGACGGCGTAGGTGAAGATCGCTCCCGAGTATCCGGGGACGGGGTAGCCCTCGGAGGTCTCGGTGTTGGTCACCGAACGCAAGGGAGGATCGAGGCGGGGCAGGTTCTCGCCCCACATGTCCGTCCCTCCCGAGAAGTTGGCGATGTCCATGTGCACACCCTCGGCGTTGGGGTCTCCCCCGTAGGTGAAGCGCTTGAACAGGTGCACCGCCTCCGAGTTGTAGCTGTCGATGACGATCTGGTTGGGGGTCATGCCCTCCCAGGGGGTGCCGTCGTAGCGCGGGTCGGGGTTGAGGTAGTCGATGTAGCCCGCAGCGCGGCCCACGGTCAGACCCGAGCTGGCCGGGACGTTCATGTCGCCGACGGTGGTCACCATCAGCGCGCGCGTCTCGACCGTGCCGCCGGTCGAGAACTCGAGCTCGCCGTCGTGGAAGTGGCGGGCGAAGACCGAGGGGTCCGCGGGGTCGATGACCATCTGTCCGAGGCCCATGAAGCGGCGGATCTCGGGGTTCGTGCGGCGAAGGCCGAGGCCCTCCATGAAGGAGACCAGCTGACCGCCGTACTCGATCTCGACGCCGTACCAGTCTTGCGCGGCCGGCGGGTTCTCCGGATCGGCGGGCGGCGGGGGGCCTTCGAGGGTGTCGATGGTGTACAGCGGCTCGTGGCCGTCGAGGATCTCGCACTCTTCGGCGTCGATGACTCGGGCCGGTCCGCGGTAGAAGCGGATGACCGTCTCATCGCCGATGTCCGAGGCCACCTGCACGCGGGCGCGGGCGGAGATGCCGTCGGCGGAGTCCTCGTCCGGGAGTAGGTAGCCGCAGCGCATCTCCCCGGTGGTCAGGTTCTCGACCACCATCGTATCGCCCGGCAACAAGCCCGAGCGTTGGGCGATGTCGAGGGTCTTGTCGCGGTTCTTCTCGACCACGACGGTCTGGATGCGAGCCTCGCCCGCGTCGTCGACGGTGGCGATGTAGATCGGGCCCATCACGCGCATGATGACCGCCTGGGGCACGCCACCTTGGAAGGAGCGGCTGCCCACGTCGGTGAGACGACCGCCGCCGGCGATCGGGAGCACCGCTTCGACTTCGGGTTCGGCGCCACCCAAGATGGTGGACATGATCCCGCCGAGCGACCCGCCCATGGCGTGGATCTCGGAGTCCGCGCCGATGTCGATGACGCCGTCACCGTCGAAGTCGCCGGCCAGGTCGAGGCCTTCGACTTGGAAGGGCCACTGCTTGTCGCCGTCCCAGCTGCGGATGATCTTGATCAGCTGCATGTAGTCGAGCGCCGACTGCCGCATGTTGTCGCGGGTGTGGAAGAGGTAGCTCGTCCAAAAGTCCGCGCCGGAGTCGATCTCGCCGTCCATGTCGAAGTCGTAGCCACGACCCTCCAAGATGGTGTCGGCCATGGGCATGAGGCCCTGCCCGGCGAAGAGGGTGGTGAGCAGCTCGAGGTCGTCTTCGGCGAGGTTGAGCCCGTGCGAGACGTTGTCGATCGCCAGGGTCGCCACGCCGAACTCGGCGAGCAAGCCGGCAAAGCCGAGCAGCTCACCGACGCGATTCGAACCGTAGCCGTGGCCGAGAAGGACCACGGGAACGGGCTTGCCCTCCCCGCGAGCCGAGACCTCTTTACGCGGCATGACGAGCCAAAAGTGCACGTCTTCGCTACGCAGTTCCGCTTTTTTGCGGTCGAGATCCTGCGGCCAGGACTGCAAGTCGAGGGGCAGCCAGTTGCCGTCTTGGTCGAAGCGCTCGAAGAGCTGCGGCGACTTGAAGGTGCCCATCACGTGGTAGTCCACGTAGCGATGGGAGTCGATGAGGGCCTCGAACTGTCGAGAGTTCGGGTCCACCCCCAGCAGGCTGCTGGCGGCCAACTGAACGGTGAGGATGATGTCCTCGGTGTAGACGATGTGCAGGTTGCGACCGCTCCACGGGGAGTGGGCGGGGTCCTTGAGCATGGCGAGCTCCGAAAGCTCGGCCGGGAATTCCTCGGCGATGTGGGCTTGGGGCCCCGAGCCGTAGAGGCCGTCGCGCACCGCCACCCAGCCGGACTCGGCCG
>JAUIJR010000682.1 GCA_030431075.1 Polyangia bacterium
GCCGCCCCGCCTCGGCGGCCAAAAGCGCCTGGGCGTGCTCGCCACCCGCAGCCCCTACCGCCCCAACCCCCTCGGCCTCTCCTTGGTCGAGCTCGGCCGCCTCGCCTACCCCGTGCTCCGTGTTCGCGGCGCCGACCTGCTCGACGACACCCCCGTCTACGATCTCAAGCCCTACCTGCCCTGGGCCGAGTCGATCCCCGACGCCCGCTGCGACTGGGCCCCCGACGCCCCACCGCGCCTGCCCGTGCGCTTCTCGGCGAAGGCCGAGACCACGCTCGCCGATCATCCCGAGCTCCGCGCCCGCCTCGTCGCTTTTTTGTCCCTCGACCCGCGCGCGCGCTGGGAGAGCGAAGACCGCGAGCGCGTGTGGGCGACCCGCTTCGCCGGGTGGGAGGTTGAGTTTCGCGGCGATGCGGTGGGGATCGAGGTGGTGGCGGTCGAGCCCGGCCCGCCCGCTCAAAGCCCGTAGCGCACGGTCCCGGCCGCCAAGTCGCGTAGGTCGCCGCCGGGGACGGTCTCCCAGGTGTCGAGGTCGTCGTCGAAGCTGCGGCCTCGGTCTTGGTAGCGGGTCATGATCCAGCGGTCCACGGCCCAGAGCATCTGGCCGGGGAGCCAGCCCTCGGTGAAGGACGAGAAGCCCTCGGCGGCGCTCCAGCTGGCCCAGCGACCGTCTTGCGCCTGGAGGTAGGCGCGGCCCTTGCCGGCGAAGACCCCGGCCCAGGCCGTGGCCGAGACGCCCGGGCAGTCCGCCCAGCTCAGGCCGTCGGCGGAGATCATGCACGCGCCGACCCCCTGCGCGATGAAGTGTCCGTCGACGTACACCACGCGGCCTTCGAAGCCGGGGCCTTCGACCTCGAGCTGTGTCCAGCTCTCGCCGTCGGTGCTCGTCGAGATGATGGCCGCGTTGTCTTCCCACATGTGACCCACGGCCACGAAGCGTCCTTGCGCGTAGGTGATGCCGCGAAAGTGTCCATCGATCCACGGACCCACGGCTTGCCAGCTCTCGCCGTGATCGGCCGAGCGCAGCAGGCTCCCCGCGCCACCGGCGGCTACGAAGATCCCGTCGCCGTAGGCCACGTCGGACAAAAAGAAGCTGTACTCGCCCGGCACTGCGCCTTCGATGTTGGTGCCCAGACGATCGTGACGCCAGTTCACGCCGTCGCAGCTCGTCGAGATGAAGCTGTTGTCGTGACCGCCGACCGCGACGAAGACCCCGCCGCCATAGCCCACACCGCGGACCAGGTTGCGCGTGTGCCCCGGGTCCATCGTCCCCAGCGGTGTCGTCGTCTCTTCGAACCAGTCGAGCCCGTCGGCCGTACTGGCGACCAAGCCCATGTCTGCGCCCCCGACCACGACGGAGGTGCCGGGCGCATGGGCCGGTGCCTCGACGCCGCACAGCTCCGCGTCGAGCCAGGCGGCTGCGCCGTCGCCATCCCCGTCGCCATCGCCGTCACCGTCACCCGAAGTGCTCGCGCTCGACTCCCCTTCTGCGTCGGCGTCGACGGTCGAAGCGCCCTCGTCGTCGCTTTCGACCGTCGACGCCTCGCCCGTCTCGCTCGCCCCCGTCGACCCCGGCCCTGCGCCCCCGCATGCCGGTGTCGCCAACCATCCGAGGATGAGCCACGTCGCACGCCGACCCGATGCGCCAGCTGGACTCCCGCGCATCAGATCGGCAACCGTCCGCCTTGAATGTCTGCGTAGTTCGTCCAGCCGTCGCCCTGGGCGGAGAAAGATCCCGTCATGCCGAAGCTCTCGTCGCTGAAGCCAAAGGCCTGGAAGATGGTCGTGAAGAGCTGGTTCGTGCTGTAGCCGGAGCTCACCCAGTCGGAGCTGGGCTCGAGGTCGACGAAGCGCCCCATCGTGACCTCGGGGCCGACATTGCCGGCGAAGATCGTCGGCAGCCGGTAGGTCCAGTGCCGTCCGCCGTTGCCGAATTCGCTGAGCCACAGCACGCAAGTGTTCTCCAGCATCGTGCCGCCCTCGGGCGCCGGCGTGTTGGAGAGGGCTTGCACGAGGTAGGCGAAGACCTCGGAATAGAAGTGAAAGCCGGCGAAGAGCCCGGGTTCAGCCCCCGGCGGGTCCCCCTCGTTGACCGGCT
>JAUIJR010000149.1 GCA_030431075.1 Polyangia bacterium
GATCCCGCTTGCACGGACGCCTGCCTGGCGACCCACGATGTGTGCGTCGTCCCGTGCGATGACGACTATCAGTCGTGCATCGGGTTCTGCGTGGGCAGGCCGTCGTGCCAAACCGACTGCGCGGCGGCGAGGTGGCTATGCGGAAACGTGTGCACAACCAACTGGGAGAATTGCGTCGCTGCTTGCTGAGAGGCCGGCAGGCTCACGATGCTAGGCTGGCTGATCGATGCGACCTGCGATGTTCTCATGCACCCTCGCGCTTCTCGCAGGCGGGTCGCTCGCGTGCCAGCGGGGTGCCGTGGCCGACGGTGGAAGCTCGACCTCGGACGACGCTTCTTCTGGCGAGGATGGTCCCGCGAGCGAGGGGACGCCTCCGCCTCCCGAGCCCGGCTGGGCCTATGGCGTGTGGAGCTGGTCCGAGGTGCGGAACCAAGGCGAGCAGCATCGCGCGCACAACATCACGCTCCACGAACCACGCCGCTACGACTACGCAGACGAGACTTGCGACCTCAGCGGCGGCATGAACTACGGCTCTGCCATCGGCCTCGGGTGGGAAGCCGTCACCGACGACATCCTCGAGCTGAGCAACAGCTGGCCAACCTCGCCTTGGTTCGGCGACGCCGAGGTGTTCTACATGCGCCAGCTGCCCGACTGCCGCGCCGGGCTCTACGCCACCTTCCAAGCCGCCGAGGCCTTCGCCGAACCCACGCTCCTTTTGCGCCGTGGGGCGCTATGCGTGGACAGTACGCAGGGCTGCAGTCCAATGTCGGTGCACGCCTGCGGTGAGATGACACCCTGCGGGGACTGAGCGGACGGGGGGAGCGGGCTGGCTCGGCCCCGTCGAGCAAGAGACCAATCACGAGATCAGACAAGTCGGCTGAGCGACCTGTCTACGATGGTGGACAACTCCAGTCCTCGACGAGCTCGTCAGTCCAGACAGGGCTGGTACCAAGCCATCTTCTGTGTGCGATAGGCCTGTGCCGTGGCGTCGGCGTCCGGGAACGCGTTGTAGCGGGCCATCGCCCAGGCTTCCCAGTCGCTGTCGACCTGCTCGAGAGACGCCCCCAGCGTCGCCTCGACGGCCTCCCGGGACCAGCCTTCGCGCCCGGCGGCGAGCTCGAGCAAGACCTCTCGCCCGAGCTCCTCATCCACGTAGCGGAACCACGAGGCCCGAAGAATGTAGGACTGCCCTTGGCAGCGCAAGCTCAGCTCCTCGTGCCTCTCGCGGTAGTCCGCCAGCGTGGGCCCCCCCTCGAGTATCCAGTGCCCTACGACGACGTCCTCGTCGTATCCGAAGAGCGAAAACCCAGTCTTGCCTGGATCGACCAGTAGGGCCACGTACTCCGCCCAGCCCTCCAAGTAGAATCCAGAGTTGGCGATGTCGTCGGTCGCCGGGCCCACGAGGTCGTCGTAGGCGATCGCGTGCACGAGCTCGTGGGCGTACAGCGCATGATAGCCGCCCTCCGCCTCGGAGAAGCGCCATAGGTGGACCGTCCCTTCGTCGTCCACGTACGGCGACTCGCCGTACCGGCCATGGAGCTCCACCCAAATCTCGTCGTCCATTTCGATGCCCTCGGGGTGCAACGCGGCGATCTCGGGGAGGAGCGCTTCGCCCACCTCCAGCAAAGACTGCAGCTCTTCTTCGGAGGCGTGCACTCTCCTCGAAACGATGTGCAAGACATCACCGTGCGCCTCGAGTGGGGCACAGGCGGTCGCGGTCAGCCCGAGGGCCAAGAGGAGGGGCGCGCGCTTCGGCGTTTTTGGATCTTCGTTCACCGTTCGTTTCCGCCGACTAGCGAGGGGCCCTTGGGGCAGCGACGTGCAAGCTAGCATACGGCCTCGTTTGCGACCGAGAGGCGACCTGGGCCGCGTGCGTCGTGGGGCGCCATGCGTGGACGGTGCGCAGGGCGGTAGCGCGATGTCGGTGCACGCGTTCGGTGAAGTGATGCCCTGTGGGCGCTGAGGGAGACTGGGCTGGAATCGGCTCCCTCAGCCCCGTCGAGCACGAGACCCAATACAGACTTGGACGAGGTCGCTGAGCGACCCGTCTTCGAAGGCGGAACAACTCCAGCGAGCCCTCGTGGGTAGATGACGAAAGGCGCTTGCGCTCGAGGGCCGCGTGGTCTACATGGCTGGGCCGCGAGGCGAGCCATGAGCACCCACGCACAGCATCCGACCGTTCATGCCCCGCAGGGGCGTGCGGTTGCGGCGTGTTTGCGGCTTGGGCACGCCCATCGATTCGATTAGCGAAGGCGCTCGTTTGCACATCACTGCGCGGTGATGGACGAGGGCCGGCGCGCGTGCGCCTCGCCGCTGGTTTCAGTGGCGTGGTGGCGCGTCGCGTTCACGCGTCGATCGTTGCGGGCACCGGCCTCGCAGCGGTGATCGCCGTGCTGTTTCCCAAACAGCCGGGGAGAACCAAATCATGTCCAAGAATGAACACAACACCCAAAGCACCACCGAACCTGGCACCGCAACCCGTGCGGTCATCGAAGCCCTCAGCGAGATGCGAATCGGCGATCTCGCCAAGCTCGTCAGCGAGCTCGAAGCGGAGTGGGGCGTGAGCCGCCACGACAATCAGGTAGTACCCGTGCCAGACATCAAAGCGCGCGTGGCGACGCCCAAGCGCGTCGACGTATGGCTCGACGGGTACACCGGCTCGAAGGTGCAAGCGCTGCGGGCCCTGCGAAAGCAAGACCCCGAGCTGAACATCGCTCAGTTCCGCGGCATGCTCGAGAACTTGCCGGTGGCCCTGCGCGAAGACGTCAGTGCGGAAGAGGGCGAGGCCTTTGTGGAGTCGCTCGCTGAGTCGGGATTGACCTTGCGGGTGGCCGCACGTGAAGGATAGGTGGGCGAGGGGACCTAGGGGTCCAGCGCCGGCGCGGCTGTTTGTTGGCTGCGCCGGCGCTTTTAGTTCTTCGGCCGTCCGTCCACGCGCCAAGTTGGAGGTCGGCCTCGCAGATGCCGTGCGGGGCTCGCTTCGGTCCGCAATACGGTGCCTTCCAAACGTCGAACGGCCGTCGGTCCACTGCCGCACATGGTCCGTCGAAGTGCGGCTGGTCGGATCCTTTTGGTGACGGTTTCTCTGAGTACGGGCGCGAACGTGGAGCGCACCATCAGACGGTGGCTCGGAAATCATCGAGGGCTCGCTCGAACGCATGAACCACGCGCTCACGTTTCGTTCCTGCCAGTAGGCCCCTTGGAAGCCGCTCAAACCACCGCTGCCAATAGTGCTCGAGTGCGATGCCGGGCCGACGGGTGGATTCGTGAACCTTCTTTCGGCAGTAGGCCAGGCACTCCTCGAGCTGCCCAAGCGAGGCGAACTCGAAGGTGAAGCTGTTTACCTGGACGAAATAGGCCCATTCTTGGACCAGGTTGTCGCGCGGAGCGTCTCGTGGGCGGCCCTGGATCGCGGAGCAACTCATGAAGTCCCGGTGACGCTCCGGATCGAGCGCTTCTTTCCAGTGCTTCGACATCTTGACTGGCCCATCCTAGGTCACCGTGCGGCCGGTGGGGAACCCGCTTCTAGCAAGCGGCGGCAGCTACGGCGGGCCAAAAACCTGGGATAGACTGAGTGTGTGAGCGGGTCGGGCACCCTCGACGAAGCGAGCGAAGCCTCTGCGGTGGCCGCAACGCGAGCGCTCAGCGAGGGCGACGAGGCTGAGTCTGGCCGCCTCGGCGCGGGCGCCTCCGGATTGGGCTCTCGCTTCTCGGCGGGTGCCAACATCGGTCGTTACACCGTGGTGGGCCAACTCGGCGCGGGGGCGATGGGGCAGGTCTTCGCGGCCTACGATCCGGAGCTCGATCGCAAGGTTGCGGTGAAGGTGCTGCAAAGCGCGTCGGCGAGCCTGAACGATCGTGTGCGACTGCAACGCGAGGCGCAGGCGCTCGCGCAGCTCAACCATCCCAACGTCGTGTCGGTGCACGACGTGGGCACCCACGGCGAGGATCTGTTCATCGCCATGGAGTTCGTGGAGGGCATGACCCTTCGCAAGTGGATGGGGCTCGCCGACGCGAAGAAGGCCCGCCCCTACGAGGAAGTTCTGCGCGTGTTCGTGCAAGCCGGCCGAGGCCTCGCGGCCGCCCACGCCCAGGGCATCATCCATCGTGACTTCAAGCCCGACAACGTGATGCTGCGACATGACGGCCAGGTGCTGGTGATGGATTTCGGCTTGGCGCGTTCGAGTGGCGGCGCCGACACGCGAGATGAGGCGACGTCGCCCAGCGAGGGGCTCGAGATGGAGGAACTCCCCGATATGGGGTCGAAGGAACTCGCGATCTTGCGCACACCCATGACCCGCACCGGCGCGGTCATGGGCACGCCCGCGTACATGGGCCCCGAGCAGTTTGCCGGTCACGACGTGACCGCCCTGAGCGATCAGTTCAGCTTCTGCGTCGCCTTGTACGAGGCGCTCAGCGGCCAGCGCCCCTTCGCCAGCGACTCCATGGAAGGCTTGCAAAAGGCGGTGTCCAGCGGGGAGGCCCGAGCCTTGCCCCGCGAGTCGCTTCCCGCCTGGCTACGCGCGGCGGTTCACCGAGGCTTGTCGCGTGAGCCCAGTCGACGGTTCAGTTCGATGGAGGAGCTCTTGGCGGCTTTGGAAGCGGGCGAATCAGCCGCACGTCGACGCCGCAGGGCTTTCGTCGCGGCCGGCGTGCTCGCGCTGGCGGCTGGCGCCTGGGCCATCCAACGCGGCGTGCATGCCAACAAGGTCGCCGCCTGCGAGGCCGAAGCCGATGGCGTCGCGCAGCTGTGGAACCCCGAGCGCCGGCAGGCCCTTCGGCACGCTTTGGCTTTGGTACCGGTCTCCTTCGCCCAAGCTGCGGCCGACGCCTGCGTGGGCTATCTCGACACGCAAAGCGCAGCGATTCGCGCGGCCCAACGCGAACTGTGTGTGGCCACGAAAGTGGAAGGCACGCAGAGCCAAGACTTCTACGAGCGCGCAAGCTGGTGCCTCGATGAACGCCGCTTTCAGCTGGACTCACTCGTCTCGCAGATCATCCGCGCCGAGCCCACGCCCGCGTTGGCGAAACGTGGCTTCGACACCGCGGCGAGCTTGGACCCGGTGGATGCGTGCACCGATCCGGTGCGCCTGGGCCGGCAGCCGCCGCCGCCCACGGCGGGGGAGCGCGAGGCGGTGGGGAAGCTCCGCAACCGGCTGGCCCAGCTGCGGGTGGCCCACTACGTCGACGCTTATCCCGAGGCGCTCGCGCAGGCTCGAACCCTATTGGCCGACGCCGAGGCCCAAGGCTGGGCGCCCCTGGTGGCCGCCACCCGTGTGCGGCTAGCGAAGCTGCACACCAACATGGGGGACTACGAAGACTCGGCGACGCAAGGGGAGAAAGCCTACTTTGAGGCGGTGGAGTGTGGGGCCTACGGCACGGCCGCGCTGGCCGCCACGGACCTCGTGTACACGATGAACATGGACCTTTCGCGCCCCAAGGAGGCGCTGCGTTGGGCGAAGCTCGCCCAGACGGCGCTCAAAGACGCGGGAATCCCCGAGGACTCGCTGGAGCAGTCGACGCTTCAATCCGCGTTGGCCTCGACGCACGCCGTGCTCGGCGACCTCGATGAAGCTGTTCGCCTCGAAACCCTCAGCCTCGAACTTTCGCGTGCGCGACTTGGCGACGCTCACCCCGACATCGGCGCTGGCTACCTGGCCTTGGGAAACCACCACTACCGCAAAGGTGACATCGACGGCGCCGAGGCCCTCTGGTCGAAATCGGCGTCGGTTTTGGAGTCTGCGTTCGGGAAGCTCCACCGAGATGTGGCGGCGCCCATTGGGAACCTGGCCTTCGTCTACAACCAGCGCGGAGAGTTCGAAAAAGCAGAGTCGCTGCGCCAGCGGGAGTTGGAGATCGTCATCGCCAGCAAAGGCCCCGACCACCCGGCGGTGGGGCAGGTTCTTCTCAATCTCGGCGCGCTGGAGATCGATCGTGGCCGCCACGAAGTGGCCAAAGAACATCTCGAGCGTGCCCTCGCCATCTTCGAAGCCTCGTACGAGGGCGAACACAGCGACATCGCCGACACCCTGGGCAACCTCGGCATGGTGCGGCTGAAGATGGGCGACGAAGCGGGTCTCGAGAACTACGAGCAGGCGCTCGCCATGAACGAACGCCTGCTGGGTTCCGACAGCCCGCAGCTGATCGCGCCCCTGGGGAATCTGGCGTTGAAGTACCGGGAACGCCAACGCCTCGACGAGGCGGAGGCGCTCGCCAAGCGAGCGGTCGCGTTGGTGGAGAGGCACAAGGGACCGGACGATTCTCAGTTGGGCTACGCCCTCGACACGCTGGCCGAGATCGCACGCGAGCGCGGCCAAGGTGCCGAAGCCTTGGTCTACGCCCGACGATCGCTGTCGGTGCGCGAAGCGGGCGACGTGACGCCAGACCTGGTGGCCGAGAGCCAGTTCACCTTGGCGAAGCTGCTGTGGGAGCTGCCCCCCACAAAAGGCGGCGACCGCTCGCAAGCGCTCGAGCTGGCGAATTCGGCGGCGCAGGGATACCGCAAGGCCGAGGGCAAAGCGGAGGCGGAGGCGCAGGTGCGCGAGTGGCTGGCCGAACGGTTGTAGAGGCCGTCGCCGACTCGCCCCCGGGTCCTAGTCAAAAGAAAAAGCCCCGCGCGAGGCGGGGCTTTCGGTGCCGGGGGGCAGACTTGAACTGCCGACCTGAGGGTTATGAATCCTCCGCTCTAACCAGCTGAGCTACCTCGGCGTGGCCCGGTGAACGGGGCGCCGTATCTAAGCCAGGACGGGCGGCAAGTCAACGATGGGGCGTCGATGCGCCCTGGCGCGCCTGGGGAGCCCGGGAGTTGGCGCATAGACAAAAGCCGGTCACCGTGGGTACACGCACGGGGCCGAAGGGGTGGGCCTCGTCGAACGCGGGCAGGGCGCAGGCACAATGCCTCCGCCGCGCGCAAAAGCCCCGGGCCTTCGCGCCACACAGGACAAGATCATGAGCCGAGAAGTCGTCATCGTCGCCGCCAAACGCACCCCCCTCGGGAGCTTCCAGGGTTCCTTGAGCTCCGTCCCCGCCGTCGCGCTGGGGGCCACCGCCATCAAGGGCGCCATCGAGCAGGCCGGGATCGAACCCGGCGACATCGACGAGGTCATCATGGGCATGGTGCTGCCGGCCGGCGTGGGGCAGGCCCCCGCGCGCCAGGCCAGCAAGGGCGCCGGCGTGCCCGACTCCGTCGGCTGCATCACCCTCAACAAGGTCTGCGGCAGCGGTCTCAAGGCCGTCATGTTGGCCGCCCAGGCCATCAAGGCCGGGGACGCCGACATCGTCGTCGCGGGCGGCATGGAGAGCATGTCCAACGTGCCTTACTTGCTGCCCGACGCGCGCAAGGGCATGCGCATGGGCAACAAGGGCGTCGTCGACGGCATGGTCCACGACGGCTTGTGGGACCCCTATGGCGACCACCACATGGGGATCGCCGGTGAGCTTTGCGCCAAAGAGTGCGGCATTCCCCGGGACCGACAGGACGCCTTTTCGGCCGAGAGCTACCGGCGTGCGCAAGCCGCCGTCAACGAGGGCCTCTTCGCCGAGGAGATCGTCCCCGTCGAGGTGCCGCAGCGCCGCGGCGAGCCCGTCGTCGTCGACAAAGACGAGGAGCCCTTCCGCGGCAGCGTCGAGAAGCTCGGCACGCTGCGCACCGCGTTTCAAAAGGACGGCACCATCACCGCCGGCAACGCCTCGACCATCAACGACGGCGCCTGCGCGCTCGTGGTCATGAGCAAAGAAGAGGCCGACAAGCGTGGCCTGACCCCGCTTTGCAAGATCAGCGGCTACGCCGGGCACGCCCAGGCGCCCGAGTGGTTCACCACCGCGCCGGCCGGCTCGATCGAGACGCTCTTGAACAAGACGGGCAAAAAGGCCGCCGACATCGACTTGTGGGAGATCAACGAGGCCTTCGCCGTCGTCGCGCTCGCCAACAACGACAAGATCGGCCTCACCCACGACAACGTCAACGTGCGCGGCGGTGCCGTCGCCTTGGGCCACCCCATCGGCTGCTCGGGCGCGCGCATCTTGACCACCTTGATCTACGCCATGAAGCAGCTCGACAAGAAGTCGGGCGTCGCCAGCTTGTGCATCGGGGGCGGTGAGGCCGTCGCCGTCTTGGTCGAGCGCTGAGCGCGGCCATCCACGACTACGATTTCGAGTTCAAAAGCGAAGACCACGACGATGAGCGACATCAAGACGATCGCAGTGTTGGGCGCCGGCCAGATGGGCGGCGGAATTGCGCAGGTGGCCGCGACCACCGGCTACCAGGTGCTCTTGGGGGACATCGACCTCGCGCACGCCGAGACCGGCAAGGCCAAGATCGCCAAGATCTTGGGCCGCAGCGTGGAAAAGGGGCGCATCGACGCCGAGACCCGCGATGCCATCTTGGGGCGCATCACGCCCGTCGGCAGCATCGCCGACTTCGCCAAGGCCGACATGGCCATCGAGGCGGCGACCGAGAACATCGAGCTCAAAAAGAAGCTCTTCAAGGCCATGGACGACGCCTTGCCGGCCGGCAAGATCCTCGCCTCGAACACCTCGTCGATCTCGATCACTTTGTTGGCGGCCGAGACCAGCCGCCCCGAGCTCGTGGTCGGTATGCACTTCATGAACCCCGTGCCGGTGATGAAGCTCGTCGAGCTGATCCGCGGTCTGCAGACCTCGGACGCGACCTACGAGACGACCAAGGCGCTCGCGGTGGAGATGGGCAAGACCGTCATCACCTCCAAGGACTGCCCGGGCTTTTTGGTCAACCGCATCTTGATCCCGCTGATCAACGAGGCCTGCTTCGCGCTCCAAGAGGGGCTCGGCTCGGCCGAGGACATCGACACGGGCGCCAAGCTGGGTCTCAACCACCCGATGGGGCCCCTGGAGCTCGCCGACCTGATCGGTCTCGACACCTGCTTGGCCATCGCCGACGTGCTTCACCGCGAGCTCGGCGACGACAAGTACCGCGCGGCCAACAACCTGCGCATGCACGTGGCCGCCGGCTGGCTCGGCCGCAAGACCGGTCGCGGTTTTTACGACTACGCGAAGAAGTAGGGCGAACCCATGTCGAACTTCGAGACCCTACTCATCGAGGACCGCGGTCCCGCGCGCCTGATCACCATCAACCGACCCAAGGTCCTCAACGCGCTCAACGAGACCGTGATCGCCGAGCTCTCGCGCGCCTTCGAGGAGCTCGAGCGCAAGCCCGGGGCGGTCCGGGGCGTGGTGCTGACGGGCGCCGGCGACAAGGCCTTCGTGGCCGGAGCGGACATCGCGGCCATGAAGGACATGGACACCGAGGCGTCGATGATCTTCGCCAGCCACGGTCACGCCGTGGGCGAGATGATCGCCAACTTGGACCAACCCGTGATCGCGGCCGTGAACGGTTTCGCGCTCGGGGGCGGCTGCGAGCTGGCCTTGGCCTGCGACTTCATCTTTGCGAGCGACAAGGCGCGCTTCGGGCAGCCTGAGGTGAAGCTCGGTGTCATCCCCGGCTTCGGGGGGACCCAGCGCTTGATCCGCCGGATCGGCAAGGCGCGCACCCTCGAGCTTTGTGTCACGGGCGAGATGATCAAGGCGGACGAGGCGCTGCGGATCGGGCTCGCCAACCGCGTCTTGGCGCCCGAGGCGCTGCTCGAGACGGCCTTGGCCACGGTGGACACGATCGCCACCATGGGACCCCTTGCGGTAGCCGCGGCGAAGCGGGTGATCCACCAAGGCGCCGAGGTGCCGCTTGAGGCGGCCAACCAGCTGGAAGTGGAGGCCTTCAGCTCGCTCTTCGCCACGGCGGACCAAAGCGAGGGGATGGCCGCATTTTTGGAGAAGCGCGCGGCCGCCTTCGAGGGCAAGTAGGGCCCGCCATCGCCATCGACGCGGCGCCAGGGCCGTGTTAGAACGGCCCCGAGAGGATGGGCGGCACGTGAGGTTGCGTGCCGCACGACGAAGACCAGTTGAGTCGAAACAGCTATTCCGGGGGACGTCGTCAGCGTGAAGCTGAGAAGGCACGTAAAAAACGCGAGAAGGCCGAGCGCCGCCGTCGCAACAAAGAGAACCGTGACACGGGGAGTATCCCCATCGCCACGGTGGACGAGTTGCAACCGGCCGCGGTCGAGACTTCGAACGAAGAAGCCATCGCCCGCTCGGAAGAGCGACCCGAGACTCGGCGCCGTCCCGCGGCGCGACTCTTCGTCGGCCAGCTCAGCTGGGACACGACCACCGAAGGCCTCGCCGCCTACTTCGCCAAGATCGGCGACGTAGTCGACGCGATCGTCATGACCGACCGCGCCACCGGCCGCTCCCGCGGCTTCGGCTTCGTCGACATGGCCGATCCCAAAGAGGCGAAGCGCGCCATCGACGAGCTCAACGGCAGCGAGCTCGACGGCCGCGAGATTCGCGTCAGCGTCGCCACCGAGCGCTGACGCGAGGTGCAGGCGACGATGCCTCAGGTGGGCGGGCTGTAGGGCTCGCCCACGATGCGGTCGTCGTCGGCGTAGTTGAACTGCATCACGAACCAAGGCGGCGTATCGGGGAACATCGGGTCGTTTTGGCCGCTGGGGACCGCGACCAACTCCGCGATGCCGTCACCGTCGATGTCGCCCACGGCCATGGGACCGTCGAGCTTCATCGGCTGCTCGAAGGTGAGCGCGAAGCTCCCGTCACCTGCGCCCGCGAAGATCAGCAACACCCCGGGCGGTCGGCCGAGGTCGAGGTGGTCACCGTTGTAGATGAGCAGATCGACGTGGCCGTCGCCCGTCAGGTCGGCAAACCAGGTCACGCGCTCGGATCCCAGCCAATCGTCGGCGCCATCCCAGAACAAGTCGTTCATCGGCGGATCGAAGGCGAGGGATGTCGCGCTGGCATATCCGCTCCCGTCGGCGAGAGAAACTTCGAGGCCGCTGGCCTCGACCGCGACGAGGTCGTCGTTTCCATCACCATCCACGTCAACCCAGCGCCGGATGCCCGCCAGCGTACTGCCGGGTAGGGGGGTCGACCCGCCGGTACCGAAGGTCCCATCACCCAGACCCGCTTCCCAGCGTACAGCCCCGTTCTCGGCAAACACGTAGTCCAAGTTGCCGTCGGTATCCATGTCGCGCAGGTCGAGGAAGGCTCCGCTTCCCGAGCCGCCCGGCGTATCTGGTTGGCGCGCGAGTGCTCCATCGCCCTGGTTGAGTCCGATCTGGTAGTGGCCCTCATAGCCCACGCTCACGAGGTCCGGAAAGCCATCTCCATCCAGGTCGCCAACATCAACG
>JAUIJR010000683.1 GCA_030431075.1 Polyangia bacterium
ATCACCTGCGCCGCGGGGGCGACCCTCTTCGCGCAGCGCCCGTCGCATGCGGACCGGCGCGTCCTCGGGTTTTTGGGTCATGGGGCCCATGCCCTCGAGCATGACGAGGGCCTCGACTTCGAAAGGCGCGACGGCGGCGAGCATCGAGGCGATGCCGGCTCCCATCGAGTGGCCCATCAGCACGCAGTGCTCCCAGCCGAGGGCGTGTACGGCATGGGCCGCGTCGCCGATCCAGTCGATGAAGTGATAGGCGCCGCGTCGATGGCCCGAGTGGCCGTGCCCCGGCGCGTCCCAGGCGACCACCTGCATCGAGGGGTCGGCCTTGCGCAGCGCGGGGATGAGCGCGTCGAAGCTGTTCGAGTTGTCGAGCCAGCCGTGAAAGGCGATGACGCGACGGCCGCTCGGATCCGCCTGTTCGGGGGGCGGCCAGGACTTGGCCGCGATCTCGATGTCGCCGTGCGGGCCGGGGGTCGAAAGCCGGATCTCGGCGTAGTCGCTCACACTTCTTTATGGCCCGCGGGGCGCGGGGGGAGCAAGCGCGGACGCACGCGATCGGGGTGGCGGCCTTCGCATTGCGTCGCGTCCCCGCCCTGCGTACCGTCGCCGCGCGCATGCGAGCGGGCCGCCATCTCTACTTCATCTTCTTTTTGTCGGGGCTCTCGGGCCTCGTCTACGAGGCGATGTGGTCCCGCTACTTGCGACTCTTCGTGGGTTCGGCCGCGACGGCGCAGATCTTGGTGCTCGCCTTGTTCATGGGCGGCATGTCCTTGGGCGCGTGGCTGGCGGGGCGCCGCGCCTTGCGCCTAAAGCGGCCCATCGTCGCCTACGGCCTGGTCGAGGGCGCGATCGGCCTGCTCGCCTTGGCCTATCCCTGGCTCTACGACACCGCGACACGTCTTTGTTACGACCACTGGTTCCCCGCCTTGGACGGCGCGAGCTTTGCCTTGGTCAAGTGGACGGTCGCGGGCGCGCTGATCTTCTTGCCCTGCTTGTTGCTGGGCATGACCTTCCCGCTGATGAGCGTGGGCATCTTGCGGCGCGAGCCGGAGCGCTCGGGCGAGATTCTCAGCGCCTTGTACTTTTCGAACTCGCTGGGCGCGGCCATCGGCGCCGCGGCCACCGGCTACCTGCTCGTCCCCGCCTTGGGCTTGCCGGGCAGCTTGTGGGCGGCGGCGGTCTTGAACCTGGCCATCATGGGCATCGCCTTGCTCGATCGGCGACGGCCCGTCGACGCCGCGATCGAAGCCGGCCAAGCACCAGACATCGTCGAAGGCGAGCGCAGCCCCCTCGACCGCGTCGGCGTACGCCTGCTCTTGTTGCTGGTGCTCGGCACCGGCCTGAGCTCCTTTTTGTACGAGATCTCGTGGATCCGCCTGCTCTCGATGGTGCTCGGCTCGGCCACGCGCTCGTTCGAGGTCATGTTGTCGGCCTTCGTCTTCGGCCTGGCCCTGGGCGGCTGGTGGGTGCGCAAGCGGATGGATCGCTACAAGCGCCCGATCTTGGTGCTCGCCTTGGTGCAGCTCATCATGGGCCTGGCGGCGGTGAGCACCTTGCCGCTCTATCGCGTGGCCGTGCTCGCCATCGGCAGCGCCTTTCAAGAAGGCGAGCTCATCGCGCCCTACTGGATCTGGTTCAACTTGCTGCGCTACCTGGCCTGCGTGTTGATCATGTTGCCGGCGACCTTTTGCGCCGGCATGACCCTGCCTTTGGTCACTCACGTGCTCTTGCGCCGGGGCCAAAGCGAGACGGTGGTCGGCCGCGTGTACGCGCTGAACACCCTGGGCGCGATCGGGGGAGCGGTCGGCGGCGGCCTGCTCTTGTTGCCGCTGATCGGACTCAAGGCCACCTTGGTCGTAGGCGCCATGGTCGACATGGCGTTGGGCTTGTGGGCCCTGGGCTACGTGGCCAAGCAAGTCGGCGCGCCCAAGGGCCTCAAACAAACGCGCCAGCGCGCGGCCATGGGCACGGCGATGCTGGCCGCCATCGGCTTGTTCGTGGTCGAGCTGGATCCCCGCATCCTCGCGGCCGGCGTCTTTCGGCGCGGCAACACCCGCTTGGACGAGCGCTTCGTCCCCCAGTTCCACGAAGACGGCCG
>JAUIJR010000150.1 GCA_030431075.1 Polyangia bacterium
AGGGATCGACGGGCCCGTCGGGGGCCGGCGCTTTGGGGGCTTGCAGCTGCTTGAGCAGGTCGCGGATGTCGTTGATGACCTCCTGCGCGTCGCCGTAGCGCTGCGTGATGTCGTAGGCCAACATCCGGTCGACGATGCGGATGAGGCCTTGGGGGGCGCCGGGCAGCACGGCGGCGAGGGAGCGCGGCGGCCGGGTGGCGGCGGCGACGAGCACCTCGCCGTCGGACTCGCCCTCGTGCACTTTGAGGCCCGAGAGCAGCTTGAACATCATCGCGCCGACCGAAAAGATGTCGCTGTGCGGGCCGATGTCGGACTGACGTCCCAGGGCTTGCTCGGGCGACATGTAGGCCGGCGTGCCCATCAACATGCCGGTGGCCGTGTGGTCGCGACCTTGCTCGCGCAGACGGGCGATGCCGAAGTCGAGGACTTTGACGGTGCCGCCTTTGCAGATGAAGATGTTGTCCGGCTTGATGTCGCGGTGGATGACGCCGACTTTGTGGGCGGCCGCGAGCACGTCGAGCACGGTGGCGCAGGTCTGTAGGGTCTCGTCGAAGGGCAGCGAGCCGCCGTTCTCGTCGGCCTTGTCCTCGAGGCTCTCGCCGACGAGGAGCTCCATGACCATGAAGGCGCAGCCGTCTTCGTCGATGTCGTCGTCCTGGACCTGGATGACGTTCGGGTGGTTGACCTTGTTGCCGATGTAGGCCTCTCGCAAGAAGCGCTCACGCACCTCGGCGATCCGCGAGACCTCCGGGTGCAGCATCTTGATCGCGCAGGGGGCCCCGTTGCGGTGGGTGGCCGCGTAGACGGCGGCCATGCCGCCGATGCCGACCAGCGCATCGAGCCGCCACTTCTTCGAGAGCATGCGGCCGACGCGGCTGTTGCACATCCTCGTGATGGGATCGCCGCCGGACATCGGGGTCGACATGGTCGCAAGCTATCCGCGCTTTGAAAAGGCGAGGGCCGGCCGAAGGCGCGGTACACTCTCCGCATGCGGTGGGGACGCGGCTGGGTTGCGATGGCCTGCCTCGGCCTGGCCTGGACTTGGCCCAAAATGGCGCAGGCGGGTGAGCCGTCGCCGAGCTGGGTGTTCTTGGCGCGGGCGCCTTCGCTCGATCTGGACGCGCCCGCCCGCGTGCAGGCCGAAGCGCAACTCAGTGCGCGGGCCTTGGCCCGTCGAGCGCGCGCGCGCGCCGGCGACCCCGTGGATGCGCGCGACTTGCCCTTGCCGGCCGACCAGCTGGCGGCCATCGAGGCCACCGGCGCTCGGATCCGCGTCGAGAGTCGCTGGCTGGGGGCCGTCTCGGTCGAGGCCTCGCCCGAAGCGCTGGCCTCCATCGCCGCGCTCCCCTTCGTGCAGGAGGTGGCGCCCGTACGACGACGCGCCCGCGACGCGCCCGGCCCCTGGGCGCCGACGGCATGGACCCAGCACGAGGCCGAGCTCACGCGTCCGCGACTCGGGGATCCCGAAGAGCTGAGCCACGCGCAGATCGTGGCTTCGGGCGCCGACTACCTACATGCCTGCGGCGCGAGTGGGGCCGGTGTGGTCGTAGGTGTGCAGGACTCCGGCTTCGACCTTCGCCACCCGGCGCTCAGCGGGGTCGAGGTGCTCGACAGCTGGGACTTCGTCGGCGACGACGGCGAGGTCGGGCCCGAAGAGGGCGACCCGGCCTCGCAGCACGCGCACGGGACGATGGTGCTCTCCTTGCTCGCCGGCCTCGAGCCGGGGGTCTATCGAGGGGTCGCACCCGGCGTCTCGGTGATCTTGACCAAGACCGAGGACGTGAGCGTGGAGATGCCCTTCGAAGAAGACCTCTACGTCGCGGGCCTCGAGTTCATCGAGGCCTCGGGCGCCGATATCTTCACGGCCAGCTTGGGCTACGTCGACTGGTACGAGAGCGAGGATCTCGACGGGATGACGCCCGTGACCTCGGCCGCGGCCGAGATCGCCGTGGCCAACGGGCTGATCGTGCTCAACGCGGCCGGCAACGGCGGAGGGCCCGGGCCCTCGCTGGTTGCGCCGGCCGACGCACCCAGCGTGCTGGCCATCGGATCCACGGATCTGCGCGGCGCCTTGTCCGGCTTCTCGTCGTGGGGGCCGACGGGCGATGGGCGGATCAAGCCGGATCTGCTGGCGCCGGGCGAAGACTTGACGGTCGTCGCCTGGGACGCCGAGGAGGGCTACTACACCGGTAGCGGCACCAGCTTTGCCACGCCGATGGCCGCCGGACTCGCCGCCTTGGCCCTCGAGCTCGAGCCGGGTCTCGATCCGGCCAGCTTGCGCGCGCGCTGGACCCAAAGCGCGGATGCCTGGGCGAATCCGGGGTCGAGTCCGGCCAACGGTTACGGATTTGGCCGCATCGATCCCCAAGCCGCGGCGCCCGAGGCCTGCAGCTGCGCGGATCTCGACGAAGATGGCGAGCTCGCCTCGGCCTGTGGGGGCGCGGACTGCGACGACGCGGATCCCGAGATCCGGCCGGGCGCACCCGAGCGCTGCAATCGCCGCGACGACGACTGTGACGGGAGCGTGGAGGCGGATGAGGTCGACGCAGATCGGGACGGTTGGGGCCTTTGCGAGGGTGACTGCGACGATGCGGATCCCACGCGGCACCCCGGCCGTGAGGAGCGCTGCGACAACGGGATCGACGATGACTGCGACGGTGACATCGACCTCGACGACGATGACTGCGAAGGCGGGGCCGAAGGCGATGTGGGTACGGGTGGTAGCGAAGACGGCGCGGGCTTCGACGACGGCGCAGGTGGGTGCGGGTGCGTATCGGCGAGTGCGCCGGGCGCTGCGCCGCGCTTGGGATGGCTCGCGTTGCTCCTCGGTCTTGCCTTTAGGCGCCGCCCGAGGGACCGAGGGGCCGCGCGTAACTGCCCGTAGCGTGGCAGACGACACCCTCGCGCGCGGTGGATGAAATCTCGATCTCGCCGTAGAGCAGCGTGCGGCCGGCCTTGAGCACGCGCGCGGTGGCGATGAGATCGGCGTGCGGCGGACGGCGCAAGAAGTGGATCGTCATGTCCGTGGTGACCGTCAGCGGCGCGTCGCCCACACAGGCCAAAACGGCCGCGTACAGGGCCGTATCGGCCAAAGTGAAGAGGGTGGGGCCCGAGACGGTGCCGCCGGGACGCAGATGTTGTTCGCTCGCGTGCAAGCGCAGACGCGCGAAGCCCCACGCGAGCTCCTCGACGCGAAAGTCGAAGGCGATGCCGAGATCCATCGACTCGCGGATGAGGGCTTCGAAACGCTCGGCCGTGATCAACGCGCCCCGCTCTTCGCTCGGCTTTTCGCTCACCTCGCGACGCTAGCACGCGCCGACTTCGGGCCGCGCGCTTTGTCGACGCGCCGACCTTGCCTTAGACTGTGGGTGCTTTGCCTCGGGCCAAGACCACGGTGCGTAAACGGGCGCGCGTGCGGTCTCGTCGGCGGCGCTCCGATCATTGGTCGGAGGCCTCGACGAGTGAGCTGCTCGCGATGCGCTTTTGCGATCTCGAGCTCGAGCTCGAAGGCTCGTGGATGGAGCCCTTGGTCGACCGCGTGCGCACGCAGCTTCGCAACGCCGGGCTGATGCGCTTTCGACCCAACTGCTACTTGGCCGACGAGTGGATGTCGCCCGACGCTCACCCGGCCGTCGGCTTGCCCTTTTACTTGGCGCACCCGCGGCTGATGCGACTCGAGCGCAAGATGATGTTCGAGGTCGAAGGCGGGAGCGCTCGCGAGTTCATGCGCCTGCTTCGCCACGAAGTCGGCCACGCCTTTCAGCACGCCTACCAACTGCACCGACGCCGTCGCTTTCAGCGCCTCTTCGGTCCGAGCTCGACGCCCTATCCCGAGAGCTACACGCCGCGACCCTCCTCGCGCCGCTACGTGGTGCACCTCGAGGGCTGGTACGCCCAAGCGCACCCCGACGAGGACTTCGCCGAGACCTTCGCGGTCTGGCTCGACCCACGCTCGGCGTGGCGCAAGCGCTACGCCGGTTGGCCCGCGCTCGAAAAGCTCGAGTACATCGAGTCCTTGTCCAAAGAACTCGGACGCGAGGCGCCGCCGGTCCGCACGCGCGCGCGCCCTTACCTCGTCAATCGCCTGCGCCACACCCTCGAAGAGCACTACGAAGAGCGACGC
Source organism: Polyangia bacterium (assembly GCA_030431075.1). Lineage (GTDB taxonomy): Bacteria > Myxococcota_A > Polyangia > Nannocystales > Nannocystaceae > JAUIJR01. Next base: position 4,124 of record JAUIJR010000150.1, read on the forward strand.
GGCATGTACGACATGGGGGCCGACGTCCGCTGGGACTCGGAATTGCGCCGGATCTTCGACGCCGGCCAGGGGGCCCGCAGCGAGTCGGCGGCCGTCTTCTTGCGCCGCCACCGCGCCGAAATTCGGGACGTGGTGGCCAAATGGACTGGGGATTACATGATCGCGGTCGATCACGTCCTGCGGCAAATGATCTCCCGGGCGCGAGAACTGAAACTCCGTACCGTGCCTACCCAACGCAAGAAGATGGAGTTTATGGTGATGCTGACGACGAGCTCGATGACCTATGTCTATCGAGGTCGTGAGCGTCGCGCCGTATGAGCCAGCGTAAGCTTCGCGTTTTGATCCTCTGCCACGAGTCCTTGGTGCCACCGCCGGGACACGAACAGATGTCCGAAGCCGAACGTGAGGACATTCGCACCGAGTCCGACGTGCTCGCGACCTGCGAAGCGCTCGGACACGAGGTCCGCGTGGTCGGCCTGTACGACGAGCTTTTGCCTCTGCGTCGGGCGATCGACGAGTTTCAGCCCCACGTGGCCGTCAACTTGCTCGAGGAGTTTCAGGGCCTCACCGTCTACGACCACAATGTCGTCAGCTACCTCGAGTTGATGCGCGTGCCCTACACGGGCTGCAACCCGCGCGGCTTGGTGCTCGGGCGCGACAAGGCGGTGTCGAAGAAGATCCTGAGCTACCACCGGATCCCGGTGCCTGCTTTCGCCACCTTTCGTCGCGGGCGAAAGATCCGACCGCCCAAGCACCTGCCTTACCCGGTGATCGTCAAGTCGCTCACCGAAGACGCCTCGGTGGGCATCGCCCAGGCCTCGGTGGTTCACACGCCGGACAAGCTGATCGAGCGCGTCGAGTTCATCCATCGCAACGTCAAGACACCGGCCATCGCCGAGCAGTACATCGACGGCCGCGAGGTCTACGTCGGCGTGCTCGGAGATCGCCGGCTCACGGTGCTCACCCCCTGGGAGCTCTTTTTGGACAAGCTCCCGGCCGACGCCCCCAAGATCGCCACGCGCCGCGCGAAGTGGGACCGCGCCTACCAAGAGCGCCACGACATCTACAGCGGCCCCGCCCTCGATCTCGGCGAGGAGACGCAGCGAGTTCTGGAGCGGCGCGCCAAGCGGATCTATCGGGCCTTGAACCTCTCGGGCTACGCGCGCTTGGACTTTCGCATCGACGGCAAGGGCGAGGCCTGGTTTCTCGAGGCCAACCCGAACCCCGAGCTCGCCAGCGACGCCGAGATGGCCTACAGCGCCAACGCCTCCGGCATGACCTACGCCCAGCTGATCGCCCGCATCCTCTCCCTCGGGCAGCGTTCTTTGGAGCTTTGAGCCGCTGGCGGGCGCTCGGTGGCCGCGTGAGTTCGCCAGAGTGGATCTGGGCGGGCTTCGGGATATAGATCCCCCATGCGCACGCGCTGGCTCCCCCTTTGCATCGCCTTGTCCCTTCTCGCCTGTGACGGCGACAAAAAAGCAGACGCGGCCGCGCCGGCCGAGGGCGAGGCGGCGAAGGTCGAGGCAGCCGCCGCGGAGGGGGCCGGCGAGGCAGCCGCCGACGCGAAGACCCCCGAGGTGGAGCCCGCGCCCAACACCGATCCCGCGGCCGCTCAGCTCGCCGCGGCCCCCAGCGAAGGAGATGTCGTGATCGACCACGAAGTGACGAACATCGACGGAGAGACCCAAAAGCTCGCGGACTACCGCGGCAAGGCCCTGCTCATCGTCAACACCGCCTCCGAGTGCGGTTTCACCCCGCAGTACACCCAGCTCCAAAAGCTGCACGAGACCTACGCCGATCGCGGGCTCGTGGTGCTCGGCTTTCCGAGCAACGAGTTCGGCGGTCAAGAGCCGGGCAGCCACGAAGAGATCAAGAAGTTCGTCAAAGACGAGTACGGCGTCGAGTTCCCCATGTTCGCCAAGGTCGAGACCAACGGCGACGGGCGAGCGCCGCTTTACGCCTCGCTCACCAGCGAGACAGCCGAGCACATGCGCGGCGACGTGAAGTGGAACTTCACCAAGTTCCTCGTCGACCCCGAAGGCCACGTCGTCGCCCGCTTCGAGTCCCCCGTCGACCCGATGTCCGAAGAGCTGCGCAGCGCCGTCGAGTCCGTCCTGCCCGAAGCCGACGCCGGCTGAGGGTGGAGGGCTGACCACCCTCGAGCTCTTCGCGGGCCGCGCTTGGTCATTTCGGTCCGAGAAGCGGACCGAAAGCACGAGGGGCAGCGCGCGCTTAGCGGTTTCGGTCCGAAAAGCGGACCGAAACGCTCGGGCGCGAGCTCAGTGCAGGCAGCGCTGCGCGTCGCGGAGGTCCACGGGGCGAAAATAGATGAGCTTTCGCTGCCAGCGGGGGACGCGTGCGCCGAAGCGGGGGTCGTCGCCGGCTCGCTCGACGCGTTCGCGGACGCCCTTGCGTTCGAAGATCACGCGCGTGTCGGGGTGGCGCGCGAGGTAGTCGACGAACTCGAACCACAAAAGGCCCATGTCGTCGCGCGAGCGGGCGCGCAGCCAGCCGTCGTTGCTGGCGAGGATGACGACCAGATCGTCGAGACGGCCGGTGGGGTCGAGGGTCGAGCGGAGGATCAGGTGGTTGTTGCGTCCGCCTTCGGTGCGCAGGTTCGAGTACATCGCCAAGGAGGTCTCGGTCTTCAGGCCCAGGTAGGGCGAGGCGCCGTTGAGGAGGTAGGCCGCGACCAAGACGCGGCCCATCCACCAGGGGCGGCGAGCTCGTGGCGCGGCGAAGCTGGGCTCGCGAAAGCGGAAGTAGGCGCCGATGGCCAGCAGGCCGTAGATGGCCCACGGGATCCGGGGCAAGAAGCGCCAAAGCTCGCGGTGACGTTCGCCATCGAGGGCCGAACCCACGCACAAGGCCAACAACAGCAGCAGGGCGAGGGCCGTGAGCCCACGAAGCGCACGCGCGCCGATGCGTGCGCGCAGGGCATCGCGCGCGCGCGCGACCCAAGCCTCGTCGCTGTACAGCAAGTACAAGGCGAAGAGCATCGACGAGAAGTTGTAGTAGACGCTGTAGGGCACGAAGCCCAAGAAGAAGTGGAAGCTCGTGCCGAGCAAGATCCCCCAGCTGCGCGTGCGGGGGATCAACAAGAGGACGGGGATCGCCGTCTCGACGGCCAAAGTGCCGACGATCGCGGCCCAGGCGATGCCCGCGTTGCGCGGCAAGAAGGGCAGGTAGTCCGTTCGGAGCGCGTCGTAGAGTTCGACGCCACACGAGACCTGCGGATCGAGGAAGTCCGCGTTGAGCTTGTGCAGGACCCCCCACAGGTACACGACGATCAAGATGCCGCGTAGCGCCGGCGTGAAGCGGCGCCGCCAGTCCACCGGTCGAAAAGCGCCGCCGCGCAGCAAGCTCGGCAAGGCTGCGAGCATCGTCAGGGCGACGAAGAGCGAGGTCCACCAGTGGTTCGATACCGAGGGGGCGCGCGCCCAGACCTCGGCCACCTGCAAGAGCAGCAAGGCCGTGAACAAAAGTGCATGCCGCGGCGCGACCACGACGGCGAAGGCGACCACGCTCAAGGCCAGCTCGAGGGGGGTCTGGGCGATCCGAAGAAAGGCCAGCTGGTGAAAGAGGGTCGCCATCGCCCACGCCACGCAAAAGGCCCGGGTGTGGGTCACGGGCGCGTCGGGCGGCACCGGGCGAGGCTGGGGATCCGAGATCACGAGGGGGTCACGGGGCGTCACGGGGTCGGCGACGTGGGACAAAGGTAGCGGTCGGCGCGCGAAGGGCCAAGGCGGGGGCGCCGAAGTTGCCGGGGCGGCGTGGGCCGGGCAAAACTGGCCCGGCCGACGTGCTGTTCAACTCCTGGTCCTTTTTCGCCTTCTTCGCGCTGGTCTACCTCGCCTACGTGGTGCTGACCCGGCGTGCGCAGAATCTGCTTTTGCTGCTGGCGAGCTGGGCCTTTTATGCCGCGTGGGACTGGCGCTTTTTGAGCTTGCTGTGGATCTCGACCGGCGTCGACTTCTGGGTCGCTCGGCGGATCGAGCAGCTCGATGCGGACGGGGCGGATGAGCGCGCGCGACGGCGGGCCTTGTACCTGAGCTTGGGCGTCAACCTCGGCATCCTCGCCTTTTTCAAGTACTTCGGATTTTTCGTCGACTCGACGGTCGAGCTGCTCGAGCTGTTCGGGGTGCAGGCCCACCGCCCCAGCCTCGAGATCGTGCTGCCGGTCGGCATCAGCTTTTACACCTTCCAAACGATGGCCTACACGATCGACGTGTACCGCCGTCGCATGCGAGCGGTGCGCGACCTGGAGCTCTTCGCGCTCTACGTCGCCTACTTTCCGCAGCTGGTGGCCGGACCGATCGAGCGACCGCAGCGCTTGTTGCCCCAGCTCGCGGCGCCGCGTCGGGTCGAGCCGGAGATGGTCACGACCGGCGTGCTCTACATCTTTTTGGGTCTGATCCGAAAGGTGGGGATCGCCGACGTCGTCGCGCCCATGGTCGACCGGATCTTCGCCAGCCCCCAAGGGGACCCGAGCTTCACCTTGCTCGCCGGCACCCTCTTGTTCGGCATCCAGATCTACGCCGACTTCTCCGGCTACTCGCTGATCGCCCGCGGCCTGAGTCGACTGCTCGGCATCGAGCTGATGCAGAACTTCCGCTACCCCTACTTCGCGCGGAACATCACCGACTTTTGGCGGCGCTGGCACATCTCCTTGTCGAGCTGGCTGCGCGACTACCTCTACATCCCGCTGGGGGGAAACCGCGGCTCGCGGCTTTTCACCTACCGCAACTTGATGCTGACGATGCTCTTGGGCGGGCTGTGGCACGGCGCGGCGTGGACCTTCGTGGTCTGGGGCGGGATCCACGGCCTCGCGCTGGCCTTGCACAAGGCCTACATGGAGTGGCGCGGCGTCGACCGCAAAGCGGCGCCCGAGGCGATCACCTGGCGCGGGTGGCCGCTCGCCTTCGCGAGCTGGCTGTTCACGATGGTGGTCGTCTTCGTCGCGTGGATCTTCTTTCGCGCGGAGAGCTTTGGCGACGCCTGGGCCGTGCTCTCCGGCATCTTCGCCTTCCGCGGCGGCTGGGACTTCGAGCTCGGGGCTTGGGTCCTGGCCATGAGCGGATGGATCGTGCTCATCGACTTGCCGATGGCCCGACGAAACGAAGTCGAGGCCATCTTTCGTTGGCCCTTTTGGCTGCGCGGCTTCGTCTACGCCGCCTTTACCCTCGCCGCGCTCTTGCTCGAGCGTTCTCCCGATGCCGCGTTCATCTATTTTCAGTTTTGAATCGCAGCCGCGACTGCGCGCGCCGCCGTGGGGCCTCGCCTTCGCGCTGTGCTTGCTCGCGATCGTCGAGCTCGGGTTGGCCCGGCGCGAGGCGGTGTGGAGCCACATCGCCTTCACCGACGTGGGCATCGTGGACGCCCTCGAGTCGCAGGTGCTCGGGCCCATCGAGGCCGAAGCCGGGGTCTCGCCGCGCGTCCTCTTTTTTGGGAACAGTCGCGCGCGTGATGCCTTTGCGCCGCGCCAGTTCGAGTCGAGCTTGGACCTGGCCGAGGGCGAAGTCCTCAACCTCGCCCTGACGCGAGGTACCGCCTACGACGCCGAGACCCTCTACCGTCGCAACCGGGAGCGCCTGCGTCATGCCGAGCTCGCCTTTTTTGGGGTCGACATCATTCAGCTCGACGGGAACATCCCGCCCAACGAGCGGGTGCGTCGCTACGCGCCCCTGGGCGATCGCCTGACCCGCTTTTCGGGCGAAGAGCGCATGGAGCTGCTCGCGGGCTGGGTGTGGCGCAGCTACGACGCTCGCGACGCGCTACGGCGCTGGGTGAAGAGCTTTTTCAAGGACCCGCCGCGCGAGATCCCGATCGCCGAGGACGGACGCGTCGAGTGGCGCACCAAGACCATGAATCGAAACGCGGCCCGCCGCTCGATGAGCAGCTATGCGCGCCAGCACTTCGCGCACTACCGGCGGGACGCGAGTCGTAGGCAACAGCTGCAGGACTTCGTCGAGCTGCTCGAGTCCGACGGGATCGAGGTGGTCATCGTCCAGGTCCCCGTGCGTGAGCGCTACGCCGGCCTGAGTCGGCGCGAGTACATCGAGGCGCTCGGCGAGTACGAAGACGACGTGATGTGGGCGGTGGGAGATCGACCGATGCTCTTTTGGTGGGATGCCAGCTTCGCGGGCCTGCGCGATGTCGACTTTCACGACTACGGGCACGTCAAGGACCCCGGCGCCCGCAAGCTGACGCGTCGCCTGGCGACCTGGACGCGCGAGCGCTACGGGCGAGGACTCGAGCTTCTGGCGCCGGCGCCAGAAGTCGACGAAGCCGACTCAAAATAGGCTGAGCTGGCGGTCGGCAGGCGGCGCCTCGGCCGGCGCTTCGAGCTTGGGCTTGGGCGCGGGCTTGGGCTTGGGGGGCCGCAAGGCCCGCATGAGGACCGACTCGCGCTTGAAAAAGCCCTCGGTGTGAAAGCTGTCGGCCAGCGCGTAGAGATCGTAGTCGAGGTGATGCACGAGCTCGTGCAAGAGGGTGCGCAAGAAGGTGCGGAACTTGACGATCTTCGCGTTGCTTCCGGTGCGCATCCACGCCGTGATGACCGGCGTCTCGTCTTCGACGCGTTCGTACAAGCCGTGCAGCTCGCTGTCCTCCGAGCTCGGCCTTCGCTCCCGGATCGAGAGCTTGACGCGCGGGACCTCGAGGCGCGCGCAAAGCAGATCGAAGAGCGCTTGGGCGGCCTTGCGAACCTGCGCGCGCCGGCCCCCGTCGAGCGCAAACTCGAGCGCATCGGTGGCGGCGGCGAGCTCGGCGTCTGCCTGGATCCGTGGCGGTGGCAGCGCGACCGACTGGCGGTAGATCGCCTGGTCTCGTCGACTCAAGCGCGCGTAGTAGGGAAGGGGCATGCCCACGCGCACGATAGCCGGTCCCCGAGATCCTGAGAAGCGCGGCGGCGCGGGGACGCGATAGGATCCGGGCGTGAAGCGACGCGCGAAGATCGCCGCGGCCGTCGGCGGGCTACTGGGCTTGGGCGCGGTGATCTTCTTCGGCTTCGTGCCGGGGTGGGTCGGGCGTAGCAAAAACCGAACCTTCGAAGGCGTCGAGCCTCCGGATGCCGCGGTCCGCAAGGCCCACGCCGCCTTGT
>JAUIJR010000684.1 GCA_030431075.1 Polyangia bacterium
TTCGGTCCGAAGAGCGGACCGAACGAGCGAAGCGCGACGGTCGCCGAAGCGCGCCGGTCGCCGAGCCAAGCGCCGCCGTCGTCGGCCGCGCTTGGGCGTTTCGGTCCGGAGGGCGTCGACCTTGGGTCAGTCGGCGGGGGCGTAGGGCGCGAACTCGGCTTGGCTGGCGCGGGCGGCGTTGAGTTTGGCGAGTTCGGCGGGGGTGTAGGCCTTGGGGCCGTCTTGGGGCAGCTGCGCGCGGATGAAGGACTCGATCTGTTGGCGGGCGGCTCGGCCGTGCTCGAGGCGGGCTTTGTCGACCGTGCTGTGCTCGGGCGTGGCCTCACCCTCGGCGCAGTCGTCCCAAAGCTCGAAGAGGCGTCGGCGCAAGGTCGCCGGGTCTTCGGCGAGCTCGAGGGCGAGGGCGCGCAGCTCGAGATCGAGTTGTTCGAGGGCCCGGCCGCTGCCTTGGGTGGCGTAGCTCGCTGCGAGCTCGGCGCGGCGTTCGGCCGTCGCGCGCAAGAACTCGGCTTTGCGTCGGCCGTGCTTGGCCTTCTTTTCGCCGTGGGCCTTCCAGTCCTCGTAGCCGCTGACGCGGATGCCCACCTCTGAAAAGCCGGCCTCCGTGTAGTCACGGAAGGCCACCTCGCCGGTGGGGTAGACGATGGCCGCGAAGCTCTCGTCGCCCGGGTCGAAGAGGTAGCTGCCGTCGCTGGCCTCGCGCAGGACCGGAGCTTCGGCCGCTTCGACCATCACCTTCTCGCTGCTCGCGGCGCCCGGCAGCGGCTCGGCCCCGGGGTCGCAGGCGGCCATGGCGAGAGCCGAGACGAACACGAGCGCGCGCGCGAGCGTTGGCGACGAGAGCATGGGCTCAATGTGGGGCGCGAGCCGCCGAGGTCGACGCGAAAAAGCTGCACCTTGCGGAGTCTTCGGTCTGTGGGAGACGGCGATGCGGAAGCCAGCCGCGGCGGCCCAGGCCCTCTGCGCTCGGTCGAAGGCGCCCGCGCCGGGCGGTCAATCCGCGCTGCTATACTTGCGGCCGTGCAGCCGCCCGAGATCCCCGCGGACGAAGACCTGCGCATGCGGGCCTTGTGCCGGCTCGAGGTGCTCGACAGCGAGCCCGAGCGGGCCTTCGACGACATCGTCGAGGTGGCGGCGCAGATCTTTGGGGTGCCCATCGCCTTGGTATCCTTGGTCGACAGCGAGCGGCAGTGGTTCAAGGCCCGGGTGGGACTCGATGCGCCCGAGACCCCGCGATCGGTCTCGGTGTGTGGGCATGTCGTCGCGCAAGGCAGCGCCATCGTCGTCCCGGACTTGGGCGTGGACCCGCGTTTCGCCGACAACCCCCTGGTTCTCGAGGGCCCCAAGATCCGCTTTTACGCCGGCGCGCCGCTCGTGAGCCGGGAAGGCCAGATCCTCGGCACCTTGTGCGTCATCGATCGAGAGCCGCGCACGCCGAGCGAGGCACAGCTCGCCGCCTTGGAGCGCCTCGCCCGGGTGGTCGTCGACCAGCTCGAGCTGCGCAAGGCCGAGCTCGTTCGGGTCCGCCGCGAGGCCCAAGCCGCGCAAGCCCAAGCCCTCGAAAAGCAGTTCGTCTCGGTCGTGAGCCACGAGCTTCGCACTCCGCTGACCTCGATCTTTGCGGCGCTGCGACTGGCGACGGCGGGGCCCCTGGGCGCGGAGCTCTCGGACGAGCTTCGCAAGCTGCTCGGCGTTTGCGAGCGCAACGCGCGACGCATGATGAACCTCGTCGACGACTTGCTCGAGTACGAAAAACTGCGGCATCGCGGGCTCGAGCTCCAGCTTGCCCCCCATGACCTACGCGAGCTCTTGACCGAGGCCGTCGAAGCGCAGCGGCTCTCGGCCGAGGGGGACGGCTTGCGCCTGGAGCTGGACCTTCCCGCCCAGCCCCTCGGCTGCCAGGTCGAGGCGCGCCGGATCACCGAAGTCATCGACAACCTGATCGGCAACGCGATCAAGTTTTCGCCGCCCGATACGCGCGTGCACGTTCACGCGCGACGCAGGGGCGACCGCATCGAGGTCTGCGTCGACGACGAGGGGCAAGGCGTCCCCGAGGATCAGCGCCTGGCGATCTTCGAGCGCTTTACGA
>JAUIJR010000151.1 GCA_030431075.1 Polyangia bacterium
GCCTCGGATTCCGCCTCGGAGGTAGAGGCGGAGGCGGAGGCCGCGGGTAGCGAGGCTTCGGCCAGCAGCGACGCCACGAGCAGCAGCAGTAGTGCGAGCGAAGAGTCGGGGGAGGCGACCGGCGACGGCGACGGCGACGGCGACGGCGACATCCCGGACCCCATCGACTGTGGCACGCCGACCTTCGAGGGCCTGCGCCGTCTTCCCTACCTGCAAAACGTCGGTGCGAGCGCGACGACCGTCGCCTGGGCGACCACGAGCGGCGGCGCGGGGCAGCTGCGCGTCGCGGCGAACAAGGACGGCCCCTGGGAGAGTTTCGACGCCAGCTCGCGCAGCTTCGACGCCGCGTACACCGGCGAGGAGGTCGACTACCTCGCCTACGAGGCGCGCGCGACCGGGCTCGAGGCGGGCCAGCAGTACTGCTACGAGGTCTGGGAGGGCGACACGCGTCTGGCCGGTGGCCTGCGTTTGGAGACCGCCTGGACCGACGAGCGCTCCGTTCGGATCTTGGCCTTTGGCGACAGTGGCAACGCCAGCGCCGAGCAGCTCGCCGTGCGCGACGAGTTCATGAAGCGCGACTACGACGTCTTCTTGCACCTCGGCGACATGGCCTACAACGACGGGACCTTCGTCGAGTTCAAAGAGCGGGTCTTCGATATCTACGCCGACTTGCTGCATCGCACGCCGACTTGGCCGACCATGGGCAACCACGAGGTCAAGACCGACGGTGGCCAGCCCTACCTCGATCTCTACTACCTGCCCGAGGTCGCCTTGAACCCGGCGCACAACGAGCACTACTACAGCTTCGACTACGGGGACGTGCACTTCGTCTCCCTGGACTCGAACGACGCCTTTTTGATCGCGGCCGCGGCCTTGGACTCGAGCAGCGACACCACCATGCTCGATTGGCTGCGCGACGACCTCGCCAACAGCCAAAAGCCCTGGAAGGTCGCCTTCTTTCACCATCCGCCCTACAGCTCCTCGGAGCGGGACCCGAACTTCATCGTCCGCAACAGCTTGCTGCCCATCCTCGAGGGCGGGGGCGTGGACATGGTGCTCGTCGGTCACGACCACCACTACGAACGCAGCTACGCCATCAAGGAAGGCAGCGTCTCCTCGCATCAGGAAGGCGGCATCTTCTACTTCGTCGCCGGCGCGGGTGGGGCCGGCATGCGCGAGGCGACCGGCGATTGGTGGACAGCTTCGGTCAACGACCAAAAGAACAGCTTCTTGTCGCTTCGGATCTCGGGCTGCACCGCCTACGGCGAGGTCGTCGCCCTCGACGGTGAACTCGTCGACAGCTTTCAGCTGCCGGGCTGCTGAACCCGCGGAGAGCCCGGGTCCGCGCCCTCGGACCAGCCCGCGACGAAGTCCAAAAAGGCCCGGACACGCGCCGAGCGAGCGCGTCCTCGCCGGTAGATGGCTTGGACGGGCGGCCCCGCGGGACACCAGGCGTCCAAGACCGAGACGAGCTGGCCCGACTCGAGTTGCTCGCTGACCATGAAGTCCAGGGCCTGGCAGATCCCGAGTCCGGTCTGGGCCGCCTCGAGCAAGAGCTCGCCTTGATCGATGTCCAAGGCCGTCGGCGTCTCGAAGCGCTCTGCTTGCCCGGCATCGTTGAGAAAACTGAACTCGACCAGGCGCTGGTCGGTGCCGCGAAACTTCAAGCAAGCGTGCTCGTGCAGGGCCTCGGGCCGATCGGGGCGACCGTGGCGGTGCAGGTAGGCCGGCGAGGCCACGCACACCCAACGCGGCGTCAGCAGTCGCCGACTCAGATGCGAAGCGTCGGCGAGCTGGCCGATCCGCAAGGCCACATCGACCTCGTCGCCGACCAGATCCACGTGGCGATCGCTACAGCGCAAGTGCAGGCGCAACGAAGGCGCGCGGGATCGAAAGCGAGGGAGCCGCCGCAACAAGGGGCGGCCCAAGATGTGGGGCAAGGCGATGGTGAGTTCGCCGGCCGGTTCGCGGCGCGCGAGGTCCAAGAACTCGCGCCCCGAGCGGACGAGCTCGACGGCCTCGGCGCATCGGGCCAAGAAAGCCTCGCCCTCGGGCGTGAGCGCGACGCGTCGGGTCGAGCGCTCGAGCAACTGCACGCCGACTTCGGCCTCGAGGCGCTGCACCGCTTTGCTCACCGCGGCCGCGCTCACCCCCAGGCGCTCGCCACCCCGCCGAAAGCTGCCGGCCTGGGCCACGGCCACAAAGGGGAGCACCCCCGAGAACATGTCCGCCATGCTCAACTATAAACCCAAGGTTCATAATGAAGCGACCGAGACGCCCATTTACCCACCCCGGGGTCGATACTAGGGTTCAGCCATGGAAGCGCAGATGAAGATCGCCGTCCTCGGCACCGGTGATGTGGGCCGGACCATCGCCACCAAGTTGGTGGAGCTCGGTCACCATGTCGTCCTCGGTTCACGCAGTCCCGACAACGAAAAGGCCAGCGCCTGGTCGGCCGCGCACGAGGAGCGGGCCGAGCACGGTGACTTCGCCCGGGCGGCCGCCCACGGCGAGTGGGTGTTCAACTGCGTCGGGGGCATGGTCGCGCTCGACGCCCTCGAAGCGGCGGGCGCCGAGAACTTGGCGGGCAAGATCGTGATCGACCTGGCCAACCCCCTCGACTTTTCGAAGGGCATGCCGCCGACCTTGTCCGTGTGCAACGACGACTCGCTGGCCGAACAGATCCAGCGGGCCCATCCCCAAGCGAAGGTCGTCAAGACCCTCAACACCATGAACTGCCAGGTGATGGTCGACCCCTCGCGCCTTCCCGGGGTGCACGACGTATTCGTCGCCGGCGAGGACGTGCAGGCCAAAGCCGAGGTCGGGGCCTTGTTGCGCAGCTTTGGCTGGACGCAGATCGTCGACCTCGGCGGGATCCAAGCCGCGCGTGGCCTCGAGATGTGGCTGCCGTTGTGGCTGAAGCTGTGGGGGGCCGTGGGCAGCGGAGACTTCAACATTCACGTGGTGAAGGCCGATGCCTGAGAACGAGCGCATCGCAGTGGTCACGGGGGCGAACCGTGGCCTGGGTTTGGAGACGAGTCGTCGTCTGTTGGCCGAGGGCTTTCGCGTGGTGATGACCGGGCGTCGCAAGGCGGCCGTCGAGGCCGCGGCCGCGCCGCTGCGGGCGAAGGGAGGGCGGGTCGAAGCGATGGAGCTCGACGTCGGCTCCGACGCCAGCGTGGCGGCATTCGTCGAGGCGCTCGAGGCCGAGGGCCTCGCCGAGGTCGAAGTTTTGGTCAACAACGCCGGCGCCATCCTCGATGGCGATCACGCCGGCAAGGCCAGCGAGGTCGAGCCCTCGGTCTTGCTGCGCACGGTGGATAACAACGCCATCGGTGCGTTTCGGGTCGCGCGGGCCTTGCTGCCCACGATGCGGGCGCGTGGCCGCGGCCGCATCGTGAACGTGAGCTCGGGGATGGGCGGTCTGGCCGAGATGGATGGAGGCTGGCCGGGCTATCGCATGTCCAAGGCGGCGCTCAACGCCGTGACTCGGCTCTTGCACGCGGAGGCGGGCGAAGGCGTGCTCGTGAACTCCGTGTGTCCCGGTTGGGTGCGCACGGACATGGGCGGGCGTGGGGCCACGCGTTCGGTGGAGGAGGGCGCAGCCGGGATCGTGTGGGCCGCGACCTTGCCGGCCGACGGGCCTTCCGGTGGCTTTTTCCGCGACGGCGAAGCCACGCCCTGGTGAGGGGCGCCATCGCGCCGCCCTCGAAAGGGGCCCAGACGGTGCGGGGGCGGGCTCGGTCACGGCCGCCTTCCGCGGGAAGGGCAGAACCAGTAGGGTCGCGCGCGATGGAGGGCATCGAGGTCTTCGAAGGGACGGGCGGAACGGTCATCGCGGACGCCCGCTACGCCCCGCTGTACATCGCCACCTGGTACGACCAGCCGGCCGAGGACGTCATCCGACCCTTCTTTGCGTGGAACCTGCGCATCGTCGAGCAGGCCCTCCGCGACGGGGGCTATGTGCTCATCACCGACTCCACGCGCTCCGAGCGGCCCGCTCCGGTCGAGCGCCGCCTGATCGCGGAGCTGACCGAGGCCATGCCGCCGGAAGGGACCGAGCGCTGCCTCGGCAGCTACGTCGTCGTGGACAACCCCTTGATTCGAGGCGCCCTGACGGCGATGCAGTGGCTGGGCGCCAACCCGTGGAACTTCATCTCGGTGAAGACCTGCGCGGAGGCCATCCGGCGCGGGCTCGAGAACATGGCCGAAGCCGGGATGCCGCTCCCCTCGGACCTGGACCCGGACCGCTACGAAGCGCCGCCGCGGCCTTGAGCTCGAGCGCGCGGGAACTTTCGCATGGGCGGCGTGTCTGTCGCCCGTGCCCAGTTTCCGCCGAAAGAACCCCGAGCAGGCACCGGAGAGCACCAACTTGCTGCCGGTCATGAACATCATGTTTTTGCTGATCCCTGGCCTGCTATTGGCCATGGAGACGGCGTCGATGGCCGCCATCGATGTGTCGGCGCCCCGCAGCTCGGACCCCCGGGGCGAGACGCCCCCCGCGCAAAACGAGGCGCCCATCGAGCTGGAGATCCGCAGTGACTCGCTGGTCTTGCGCGAAGGGGAGGCGATCGTCGAGACCCTCGCCAAGCGCGCGGGCGAGACCGGGCCCGAGGGCTACGACATGGCGCGGCTCACACAGCTCGCCGCCGACTTGCACCGCGCCCGCCCGGACACCGTTTCGGTCACGATTCGCGCCGAGAACGACGTCGAGCTGGCCGAGTTGGTCGCCGCGATGGACGCGCTGCGCGGGCCCGAGTGCAGCGAGCCGGGGCGGGCCGATGAGGAGGGCGACTGCTGGTTCTGGCAGCCCCTGATCCAAAGCTGGTGAGCCCCGTAGGTGGCGCCCTCGCGTCGCGCTATCATGCGCGGCGATGGATGGCGCGCCGACCACGAGTCGAGATCTCTACGGCTCCCTGCCGCCGATCCGCGACTTCGCGTCGGTCGCCGACCCCGAGCACTACACGCCGGTGCCCGACGACTGGCTCTTGTTGATCACCGATGTCGAGGGCTCGACCCAGGCGATCGAAGCCGGCCGCTACAAAGATGTGAACACGCTGGGCGTCGCCTCGATCGTGGCCGTGCGCAACGCCCTCGAGGACTTCGACTTGCCCTTCGTCTTCGGCGGCGACGGGGCCACCATGTTGGTACCGAGCGAAGCACGAGCGCAGATCGAGCCGGCCCTCCGCGGCCTGCAGATCACCAGCTTGGGGGCCTTCGACCTGAGCATGCGCGCGGGCTTGGTGCCCGTGGCCGAGCTGCGGGCGGCGGGGCACGAGATCTCGATCGCCAAGTACCGCGCGAGCGAGCACGTGTCCTTTGCCATGCTGGCTGGATCGGGCCTGATCGAAGGCGAGCGGTGGGTCAAAGATCCCGAGATCGGCGAGCGCTACGCCTTGCGCCCCGGGCCGGCCGCCGCGAGCTACGAAGGCTTCGAGTGTCGGTGGGAGCCGCTCCAAAGCCGGCGGGGTCAGATGGTCTGTTTGTTGGTGCAGGCCCTCGACGACGATCGACGCGAAGCGGCGGCCACTTACCGGCGCGTCGTCGAGGGGATCGCAGAGCTGGCGGGCGAAGAGGCCCGGCCCGTACATCCCGACAACCTAAACTTGGGTCGGGACCCCTCGGTCTTCGACAACGAGGCGCGACTCAAGTCGGGACAAAAAGGCGGACTCGGGTTTCGCATGGAGCGGGCGAAGACTCGCTTCGTGGCCGGAGTCGGCCGCCGACTGCTGCGCTCGGGCCGAGAGATGTCGGGCTTCGATGGTGCGCGCTACAAAAGCGAAGTCGCCACGAACACCGACGATCGCAAGTTCGACGAGACCCTGCGCATGGTCTTGGACCTCGAGCCCAAGGAGCGCGCCGCGATCGAGGGCTTGCTCGAGCGCGCCCACCAGCGCGGCGAGCTGGCCTACGGCATGCATGCAGCCCCCTCGGCCTTGATGACCTGCGTGATCTCGGATTATGCGGGCGCGCATACGCACTTCGTCGATGGATCCGACGGCGGCTACGCCCTCGCGGCCAAACAACTCAAGCGGCAGCTGTCGACTTCGCGCTGAGGCTCGGCCGCGGCCGGCGAGCGAGGGTGCAGGCCGAGACGAGCCGGGCTATCGTCACCGCTCGTTCTCATGCCCCGCCAAAGTCGACGCCGCTCCCCCCTGTTCACCCCCCTCATGGGCGCCCTGATCGCGACCAGCCTCGTCGCCTCCGGATGCGACAAAGAAGACGCCGGCGCCGCCGATGCGGCCGCGGCCACGGGGGCCAAGGGCGACGCCCAAGCCGAGGCGAAGGGCGACGCGGGCGGTACACAGGCGGCCGAGGACGAGGTCTTTCGCACCTTCGCCAAAGAGCAGCGCAAGAAGGGCTGTGAGATGTTCACGCCGGCCATGGCCGCGAAGGTTCTCGAGCTGCCCGAGTCGGATCTGCAACAGATGAAGATCATGGGCTGCACCTACACGAAGAAGGAGGGCGACGACGTCGCCGAGGCTTCGCTCATGTCGATCTGGACCTCCGACAACGAGGCCGACGCCATCAAGCGTTTCGAGAACTCGACCAAGAATCGCTCCAAAGAGGAGATCGCCGCCGCCATGGCCAAGGTCACCGAGAAGGCGAAGGAGCGCGAGGAGATCGACACCAAGGTCAAAGAGAAGACCGTGGATCAGATGGGCGGGCTCATGGCCGACATGACGCCGGACGCCGGCTACGTCTATGAGGACGTGCCCGGGGTCGGGGACCAAGCCCGCGTGGAGATTCACGAGGGGAGCTTGACGGTGCGCGTCGGCAACATGCAGTTCAACGTGCACGCCTACAAAGGGCCCGGTATGGAGATCGCCCCCTACAAAGGCGGGGATCCCAAGTCGATGATCGAAGCGGCGAAGATCGCCGACCGCAAGTGGAAGGCCGAGACGGCCCAAGCGCGCCGCGAGCTGGCCATCGTCGTGGCCAAAGAGATCGTGGCGAACTTGTAGATGCGACGCGCCCGCCGGCTCACGCGCTCTTCGCTCTCGCTCGTAGGGCTGTTCGCGTGTGCCTCGCCGCCCCCGACGGGGCCGGCCGCGACTCCAGCGTCAGTGTCGGAGTCCGAGCCGGCCTCCAAGTCCGCGCCCGCGGCGGAGCCCACGGAGCAGACGCGCTTGTTCGCCATCGCGCCGGCGGCCGACGCGGCGCGCGTTGGTCTCGGGTTTTTTAGCCACACGAGCGAAAGCGGCGCGCGTGACCACGTGCACGCGGACGACTTTCGGCTCGAGCAGCCGGCCTCGGTGCAGCGCGTACGCATTTGGGTGGTGCCCGTCGGGGCGGAGAGCCTCGACAGCTTCGTCGCGCTGCGCGTCGATCTCTTCGCCCTCGATCCGGAGCGGGGGCCCACGACGGCCCTGTGTACGGCCGAGCTCGATCCCGCCATGCTCGAAATCCAGGCGACGGGTCGGCGCGGAGGCGAAGGTGAGAGCACGCCGGGCCCCGAGTTCCGCGTCGACATCTCACTGCCCGAAGCTTGTCCCCTCGACGCGGACACCGACTACGCCCTGAGCGTCGGCGTACAGCGGGGTCAGCCCGAGGTGCACTGGCAGTGGCAAGACGGGGAGCACCGGGATCGGATCTCTTGGAGTCGGCCGCTCGTGACGGATCGGGTGTCGGTCGAGATTCCCTGGATCCGCATCGACGACGTCGACAGCGCCTTCGAGCTGTGGGGCCAGCGGCGCTGAGTCGAGCTCAGTCGCGCAGCGGTCGCGCGCGCGCCTGCAAGAATGCGATCCGCTCTTCCGGACTGCGGACATCGCCCTCGAAGCGCAGCAGCTTGCTCTCGAGCCACGCCCAACGGCGGGTGACGAGGGCCAAGCTCAGGAGTTGAAAGCTGGGGATCCGGGCGAAGACGACGGCCTCGTGGGTGGCATAGCGTTCACGCTCGGCCTCGAAGTGGGCGGGCAGCTCGCTCCAGTGCAGCGCGGGCCGCAGGTGGTGCAGGATGTGGTGGCCGTTGTTGAAGCAGCGCCGGTTGTGCCGCGAGTCGATGATGTTCGTCGCGCTGCCCCAGGCGTCGCCGCGGCGCGGATTCAAAAAAGCGTGTTGCCCCCAGTTGCCGATCATCATCATCGTGCGGGCGATGAGGATCGGGAGGACGAAGACGAAAAGGGTCGCGGTCACGTCCACCCACAACGCGAGTCCGATGGCCGCCCAGGTGGCGAGCTCGCCGAGGGCGACGCGACGGGCGATCTCCGGACGACCGCGACGGCGAAAGTAGGCGATCAACTCGAAGACGCCCACGAGCAAGAAACGGCCTACGTAGCGCGCGAGATCTCCGAGGTGGTCACGACGATAGGCGCGCGTCGAGCTGAGATCCCGTGCCCCATTGTCCTCGGGGTGGTGCATGGCGACGTGGTGCGCGAAGTAGGTGCCGATGGTCTGGCCAAAAAACAGACCCACGAAGTTGGGGATCATGCGGTTGAGCAGGCGCACCCGAAACCAGGGGCGATGCACGTGGACATGCATGCCCAAGATGAAGCGGTCCATCATCGCAAGCACCACCAGCAGGTGGACCGCGAGGGTCCACGGGCTACGCCAAGCGTCGACGTATTGGATCACCGCCGACACCGGCAGGAACACGGCGAGCCACGCCATCGTGCGTGCCCCGGCGAGATCACGGGGGTCCCGGAGCCAAGGCAGCAAGAGTGCGTCGAGGGGCGCGATTGCGCGGGCGAATGCGGACTTCGTCGCGAGGGAAGGCACGCGGCGGTAGAAGGCCGCGGCGCCTCCAAGATCAGTCTTTTTCGGACCCGGGGGCGGCCGCCGGCACCGGGCCAGCGCGGAGCCACTCGATCTCGACGCCGCCTTCGTCGGGAGGCCGCCTTGCGATGCGCTCGGCGAGCTCGGCGACCAACTCCGGATCCAGGCCCGCCTCGCCCAGCCACTGCAAGGTCGCCGCATCGAGCCAGTAGCTGCGGTCACCGGGGTGTTCGCGCGTCAGCTGAGCGCGAAGCTTCTCGAGGGTCGCCGCATCGACGTGGGCAAAGGGTGCTCCCTCACCTTTGACGCGCAAGGCGTAGGGTCGATCGAGAGGAGGCTCGCGGTAGGCCATGGGCGCGGTGGAGGATCTCACGGACGGCGGGGAAGATGCAGCGGTGCTGCAACGCGGGCTTCGTGGAGTCGTGCGGCATCGCGCACCGCCTGCTCATGGGGCTAGGCGGCCCAGGACGGCATTCGGCCCGAGCCCCGCCACATCCTCGCCCATCGCGTTATCATTGCCCGATGGTGGCTTTGCGTTTCACGACCTCGACCCTGCTCATCGCCTTGGCGCTGGCGGCGAGCGCCTGCGGCTCGAAAGGTGGGGACGACGAGGTCGACTCCGGTGAAGAGGGGCTCGACCAGGGGCTCACGACCCTGACCGAAGGCGAGAGCGCGAGCAGTGAAGCCTCGACGACCCTCGACGAGGGCTCGACGACCCTCGACGAGTCGGGGACGGCGACCGATGAGGGGGGCGACTGCGGCTCGACGGTGCCTCCGGCCGACGCGGAACTCACGGGAACCGTCTATGCGCCCAACCTCGAGATCCCGATCAGTGGCGCGCTCGTCTACTTGACCACGGACGCCGTCGAGCCGGTGCCCGACGGCGTCTACTGCGACGAGTGTGTGCAGCTCGATTGCGACACGCGCTTCGTGCTGACCGCCGCCGACGGAAGCTTCGCCCTGCCGGCGGTGTCCGGGGCTGGACAGCAGCTCGTCATCCAGAAGGGGCAGTTCTTGCGCGTCGTGGACTTCGACGTGCAAGCCGGAGCGAACGTGGTGCCCACGACCAGCTCCAACCTCCCCGGCCAGTGGAATCCGGGCGCGGGCATGTGGATCCCCCGCATCGCCGTCTACGACACGGACCCCGACAAGGTGAAGAACGTGCTCGCCAAGTTCGGTCTCGGCCAGGTCGACGCCAGCGGCAACGTGGTGCCGGGCTCCGAGCAGTTCACCTTGATCAACGATGGTGATCAGGGCGCCTTCATGGACGACCTGAACAACCTGAACCAGTACCACATCGTCTTTTTGCCCTGCGCGGCGACGAAGACCTGGAGCGGGGCACCCAACGTGCCGGCCAGTCGCATCGCCAACATCCAGGCCTATGTGGACGCGGGCGGCAAGTGGTACGCCACCGATCACTCGAACGAGTACATCGAGGCGCCTTTCCCCAGCTACCAAGAGTTCCACAACCCGGGCATGCCCGACATCCAGCCGGCCTACAGCTCCAACGGCACCATCGTCGATCCCGAGCTGCTCTCCTGGTTGCAGGCTTTGCCCGCGCCGCTCAAGGACATCGGCGGGGGGAACCCGACGCTCAACAACTTGCCTTCAGTCACCACGACTTTGAGCTACTCGGGGATCGACTCGGCCCCGCCGGTCATCGTCCAAAACGACATGGGTGAGGATGTCGACGTCGGCCACCACACCTGGATCGAAGGGCCTTGCGCCAGCTGCAGCGACTCGACCGCGATCCGACCGATGGCCATGACGGGGCAGTACGGCTGCGGCCGCATGATGTACAGCACCTTCGAGACCTCGAGCGTCGCCCACCAGGGCCTCAACCCCCAAGAGCTCGTGTTGCTCTACATGATCCTCGAGATCGGGGTCTGCTTCAACGAGACGCCGCCGCCGCCGCCCATCGACTGAGCGTGAAGGAGCTCAGCGCGCCCAGCCCTTGGCCAGGCCGTCGCTGAGCTCGCGGGCGAGCGACCCGGCCGAGCAGGCGACGAGTTCGATGCAGCTATCGCTTTGGTCGAGGCATTCGTCCAAGAGCGCGAGCTCGCCTTCGGGGATCTGCTCGAGGTCCTTGGTGCAGGCCTCGTGATCGAAGTCCTCGAGGCCGCAGCGCTCGGCGATCTTGGTGCAGGCCCGGGCCTGCGGGTTGCCCCACTGACCATAGGCAAAGACGCCGGCCCCGACGGCGGCCGAGAGAGAGAGGAGCACGAGCGCGGTTCGCATGGGGGTCGTGAACCATGATTCACGAATCGCATTCCCCGCGTCCAGACTTCGGCCGCAGGTGTGTGGTGGACCATGGCAGTGCGTGCGGTCACAGCTTCGTGGCAAGCGCGCCGGAGGAGGGAGGAGGGCCAGGAGTTTTCGTCCGGCGCGTTGACCGCTGCGCCTTCGAAAGGCAGTCTCTCGCGGTGGGCACCCGCTTTCCTTTCAGTTCTTACCCTCGCGGCTGGTACGTCGTCGCG
>JAUIJR010000685.1 GCA_030431075.1 Polyangia bacterium
GCGACAAGCCGGAGCGGCGCCCGTTGAGCCCAAAGACGATCAACGACGCCGCCAGCAGCCCGTTCACCGCGACGTAGGGGTGCATCCAGTAGGCCGACCACTCGGCCAGCCAGGACTGATCGCGCAAGGCAATGCCCAAGGTGTTGAGCACTTGGGCGCCCGCCATCAGGCCCCAAGCCAGACGCGGCGGATCTCCCGACTCGAAGCTCGCGGTCACGGCGATCAACACCGCGACGACGCCGAGGTCGAGCAGCGTCGAGATCGGGATCGAGTCCATGGAGGCCGATCGCAACCCGAACCACGCGAGCCACACGCCAAAGGAAAAGGCCCACGACGCGAACCATCGCTTGGGGGCTGGGGCGGGGCCGGCCATGCGCCAGGAGATGATTGCACAGGGAGCCCCGGCCGCAGGGCCTGCCCCCTCTCGGGCACCCAGCGGGTCTTCGGAGTCCGCGACCCCGCGCGAGCCTGGACCTCAGGGCAGGCCTTCGAAGTGATCGACCAGCTGGATCTCGACGTCCGCGAAGTGATCGACGAATCGGATCTTCAAGTCCGGGAAGTGCTCGACCCGCTGCCAACGCCCGCAGCCGTCGGCGAAGTGTTCGACCCACCGCACCTTGAGGTCGGCGAAGTGCTGGACGACCTTGACGTCGAGATCGGCGAAGTGATCGACGACCTGCACGCGCCCCCACAAGGCGTGGCCCTTCGCCTTGCAGTCTGCGCCCACCTTGCCGTCCGAGGCGGCGGCGGTCAGCGGCAAGAACAAGGCGAGGCCGAAGAGGATTCGGCTCGGGCGGGGGCGTCGCACGCCCACAGCATAGCAGCGCCTCAGCCGGGCGCTGGGCTTCGCTCCGGTCTAGGCGCCGAGTTAGGCGTCGGCCTCGCGCGTCGTCCGGTACTCGATGAAGTCCACATGCTCCGGCACGTGCACGACCCGTTGCACGAAGATCCCCGGCAGGTGGATGTCGTCTGGCTCCAGCTCCCCGACGCCGACGAGTCGATCGACCTCGACCACCGTGACCTTGGCCGCCATCGCGGCGAGGGGGTTGAAGTTGCGGGCCGTTCGGTAGAAGCGAAGGTTGCCCAGGGGGTCGCCGATCTCGGCGCGCACGATGGCGAAGTCGGGGCGCAAGGCGGTCTCGAGCACGCAGGGGCGTCCCTCGAAGTCGCGCACTTCTTTGCCCTCGGCCACCACCGTCGACGCGCCCGTCGGCGTAAAGAAGGCCGGGATGCCGGCGCCGCCCGCCCGCAGACGTTCGGCCAAGGTGCCCTGCGGGTTGAGCTGCACCTCGACCTCGCCGGCGAGCATCTGTGTCTCGAGGTCGGGGTTGCCGCCCACGAAGCTGCAGATCACCCGCGCCACTTGGCGGCGTTGGAGCAAGAGCGCGAGTCCCCGCCCCTGGTTGCCGCAGTTGTTCGAGATGATGGTGAGCTCGCGCGCGCCGCGCCGGCCGATGGCCTCGATGCAGGCTTCCGGGTTTCCGCACAGGCCAAAGCCTCCAACGGCGATGCTCGCCCCGTCTTCGAGGTCCCACAGGGCCTGCGTGACGTCGGCGAAGAGCTTTGGGTGCCGGGGATCGACGGCGGGGGCTGCGGCCTCGGGGGGCATCGCCGCGATGGTGTCAGCTCCCGCGCGTAGATCAACGGCTCTCGGTGCTGGGCTTGCGCCAAATCGCCCGCCGCACCACGGGGATCGCCCGCGGGACAGGCCGCTGCCCGTCCGCTACCATGCAGGCGATGTCGCCTGGCTGGAAACTGCCGTTCTTGGCCCTTGGAACGCTGTCTGCCGTGCTCGTCGCCTGCGAAGGGACCGGCGGCGAGGGCGAGACCGGCGGCGGCCCCGACTTCGAGCAAGAGGTCCAGCCGATCTTGAACGGCTGCATCTGCCACCTGCAAAACAGCGAGGGCGAGATGGAGGCCGACTACATGACCCTCAACCCGGGCATGAGCTACGACAACATCGTCGGCGTCCCCAGCGAGCAGGTCCCGGGCATGATGCGAATCTCGCCCGGGTCGTTGAACAACAGCTACCTGTGGCACAAGCTCAACGACACCCACCTCGACGTGGGCGGCGAGGGGGACTCGAT
>JAUIJR010000686.1 GCA_030431075.1 Polyangia bacterium
CCATCGGCGGGATTCCAGGCCCAAAGGCCGTGATCGAGAGCGTTGCGCGCGAAGCGAATGAAAAAGTAGCTGTCGTCGTAGGCGGCTCCGCTCGGCGCGTGGGCCCAGACGAGCAGTCCAAAGAGCCCGCCAAGCAGCGCGAAGGCGCCAGCTCCGAACGCCGGAAGGCGGGCCGGGCCTGCCGGCCTTTGCGCCTCGCCCTCGACCATGGGGCATCGTCGCCCGGGCCGGCGCGGCGAACAAGCCGGGCGACGCTTGTGCTTGAACCCGGCTCCCCTCGGCTCCATGATGCCGCCGTGAGTCGAGACGAACACGCCGGGGCGCCGGATGGAATCGAAACCTTCGAGCGCGAGAAACAAGAGGCCCTCGGCATCTTGCTCGGCATCGTGCACGGACTCGCCGAGCCCGACGAGACGAACGCCGCCCTCGACGAGGCCGACCCCGCGCTGGTCTACTTCTTGTTCAAGTACATCAAGAAGCACTTCCATCGTGACCACCCCGACAACGAGGTCGTGCGTGGTCGTCTCTCGGCCGTGACGAATCAGTACCGGGGACTCACGCGCCGGGCGAAGTCCGGCGAAGAGGATCCGATCGTCGAGTGGTTCGAAGGCAACTACCGCTACGACGAGCTGGGGCCCGACGAATTCATCGATCTGGTGATCGAGAAGCTCGAGGGCTGATCCTCGCCTTTTTGCTCCGGCTCCACGCCGTGGCGCGGGAATCCGGGCCGCGCGCGGTGCGTCGACGCGGCGCATGGAGGAGAGCCGCCCGGAGACGCCGACCCACGAAACGCGCCCACGCCCGCGCTGGCGACGGCCCCTTCGCATTGCGCTGATCCTCGCCGCGCTCGCGCTCACGGCCTACGCAGCCCGCACACAATTACGCCACGCCTTCGCCCGTGGCTTGCGTGCGGCGACGGCTTCGAGCGTCGAGGATCACGAGGCGGTCGAGGTCGACGAGACCTTGGTCGAGCTCTCGGCCCGCGTGCGCGACACGTCCACGTCCACGGCCGCGCCCACGACGACGAGGACGCCCGAGGCGCCCGCGCTCGCTTCGACGCCGCTGCCGCCCCTGGGACCCGAGGCGCCGCCACCTTTGCCCCAACGGCCCAAAGGCATGCGTGGCGTGTCTTTCGTGCTGATCTTGGGCCTCGACAACCGCAGCGATCGCATCACGGGCCGCACGGACACGATGGTGATCGGGGCCTTTCGTCGGCGTGACGCGAAGGTCGCGGCCTTCAGCGTGCCGCGTGATCTATGGATCGAGATCCCCGAGCTCGGGCCCGCCCGCATCAGCTCGGTCTACCGGATCGGCGAGGTCAAACTCGGCCCAGGCAAGGGCTTGCCTTTGTTGCGCTCGGTCCTCGAGCGGGAGTTCGGCGTGCGCATCGATCACTACGCCGCCGTCGACCTCGCCGGCTTCGTGAACTTGGTCGACGCCCTCGAGGGCATCGACGTCGAGGTGCAGTGCCCGATCATGGACTGCTTTTGGAGCGCCCCCGACGCCACGAGCTGCACGATGCTCGACCTCGGCGCCGGTCGACAGCATCTCGACGGTGAGACGGCGCTGATGTACGCCCGCTCGCGACATGGCCGCGGCGATCGAGATCGGACGCGCCGACAACAGGCGGTCTTGCTCGCCTTTGGTCGCAAGGTCGTCGACGGCGGACTGCGCCGCCTGCCCGAGCTTTGGTCCTTGGCAAAGCCACACCTGCAAACGGATCTGAACTGGGAGGCCGCGGCCTACTACGGCTCCTTCGCTTTGGACGCGCCCCTCGATCAGATCGGAGGCTTCGCCATCACCAAGCCCCTGGTCGAGCGGCACGTGACCGAGGACCGCAAGCACGTGCTCTTGTTGCAGCGCGAGCCCTTCGATGCCGCGATGGCCGAGCTTTTCGCCACGCGCTTGCCCGGCTTGCGCGAGCGCAGGCGCTGCCCCGAGGCGGACGTGGCTTTGCTGGGCCGCGGCGCGAAGGACGCCTCGTCACCTGAACAGCCCTGAACAAAACTGCAGATTTTTTGCGGGCCCGAATCGGCGGGTGCAAAGTGAACTGGTGATGGCACGACCCACCCCGATTCGCCCCCA